>JAUVCD010000009.1 GCA_030590865.1 Myxococcales bacterium
TGCTCCAAGAAGGGGACCGTGGTGGGCAAGAGCAACCTCTTGACGGCGCTCGGGTCAGCCGGCGAATGCTGCGCGGTGCTCGACTGCGTCTCGCTCTCCGGCAGCGTCGACCAACAGGAGAAGCTCAGGCGCATCGGCGCCATGCTCTTCAAGCTCAGCAACTGACGTTCCTGCGGGCTGCGGCCGCCAGCCGGCAGCCCGCCTGGGGGTCTGCTGTGGCCCGCAGGCCTACCGGCTGCAGTGCCGGATGAGCCCTGTCAGCATGGCGCAGACGCGGTTGGCCAGCGTGAGCAGCTCGTCGGCCTCAGCTTCACCAAGCAACTCGTAGCGGTACAGCCGCTCGAGGTGACTTGCGACCTCGCCAGCTTCGCTGCGGGCCTCTTCGAACCGCTGCCTCTTCTGCTTTGGAGAAAACCGGTTGGCCCCTTCGGCAATGAGAGCCTCGGCTCCGGTCACCGACCGCAACAACTGGTCGGCAATGTTGCGATACCCCCGGGGCACGCGGTCAGCCACGACCTTCCCCTTGTCGGCCAGCTCACTGGCCACACGCCAGGCATCAAGCTTGTGATGAGCGAAATTGAACTTGCTGGTGTCCATCGTCTACCACCACGTGGTGCGCAGGGCCGCGCCGGGGCCCCTCGCCCACTCGACGGGCCCCGAAGCGACCCGAAGCGCCACGAGGAGGTAGACGATGGACACCAGCCCCAGCAACGCGAGTCCCATTGCCGACAGCCAGCCGCCCTCCACGAGCCCCCTTCCCCCACGTGCACGAACCCGATCACGCCCCCGCTTCACTCACGCTTCCGCCCCCGAAATCCACGAAGAACTCGGGCTCGGGGGCGAGCGCGGGTTCGTGCGCGTGGGGCAAGCGGAAGCGACAACTATCCTGTCAGAGGGGGACTGCCGTGGGGTGGGGGTCGCCGCGACCCCTGCGGCCTTTCCTCCCTGGCTGCCGGTCGACCACGGCAAGTGCTAACCTCTGGGCCATCCACCGTGGCTAACAGGACCGCCTTACTCTTGCTCTCCGCAGCCGTGCTGATCATCGGCTGCGATGGGGACGACGCCTCGGGCGGAGGTGTCCAGTCCTCTGCTGCGCCGTCGAGTCGGGCCTTGATCGAGGCACCGGAGGACGACGAGGTGAGCCACGAGGCGGGCAGCCCTCAGCGCAAAGGCGCGGCCACCGGTGCAGGAGAGCGTGTCGACATTCCGGCGGGAAAGCTCGTGGCCGGGAGCACGCCAGGAGACAAGGGCCGGGATCCGGTCTTCGAGCCCCCATTGCTCGAGGTAGATCTTGGACCATTCGCGATCGATCGTCTGCCCTATCCCAACGATCCCAAGGCCAGCCCCCTGGGCGGGGTGACCCGCAAGCGCGCAGCGGAGTTGTGCGCCCAGCGGGATGGTCGGCTGTGCAGTGAGCTTGAATGGGAACGGGCCTGCAAGGGGCCCCAGCAGCAGCCCTATGCCGGCGGGATGCGTTGGGACGACAGCTGTGCAGGCGCGCCGGAGACCTGCGCGTCCGAATTCGGCGTGCTGGCGATGGGGGCGGCGATGCGGGAATGGACGGCGAGCGATGTCCTACCGATCAAGAAGCTCCAGCCCCGCGCCGCGGCGATTCGAGGGGCTCGCACCGACGCCGCGGGGGTTGACCACCGCTGTGGTCACCGTGCGGCCGTCGGCCCAGACACCGAAGCAGGCGACCTGGGCTTTCGGTGTTGTTTCGGCAAGGTCAACGACGCCGCCATCCCCTCACCTGAGTGGCAGGCTGCGTTTCGAAAGGTCGATCTGCCGCCGAGCCGATTGGAACAACTGTTCACTGACAGCGCGCGCCTGTCGCCGCTGGCCAAGGACATCAAGTATTTTCGAGAGCAAGCCGCCATCGAGACCATCAAGCGACGAGGTGCGGCTCGGGGCACCGATGCGGGTGCGCCGCCATCGAGCATCCGCATGACCACGGCGCCGACTCTTTGGAACCCGGTGCCTGGTGAGGAGATCGTGCTCGTGACCGGTCGGTCGGAGAAGGACTCGTTCATTGTGGCCTTCCACCGATTGCCCAATGATCGCTATCGAGTCGGCGCAGCCCTCATCATGAAGGACGAGCTAGGTCCCGTCGTCCTAATCTACAATCCCTACGTGCGTCGCAAGCTGCATTGGGCGACCTGCTGGGAGTGTTACGGAGCCACCGGCAACATCACCTACCGACTCGAGAATCGCGTCGTCATTACGCAGAAATGAGCGGCTCGTGGTTACGTCCGCACGGGCACGGCGATGGTAAAACGGCTGCCGTCCCCATCAGGCGTCAGGCTGAGCGAGCCGCCACAAGTTTCCGCAGCCGCTCTCGCGGCCAGTAGCGCGGCGCCGCGGGCATAGCGACTGCCCGGCCGCCGTCCCGTGCTCAGCTGGCCTTCGGCGCTGACAGCCAGGTCACACAGCTCGGCAGGAATCGCCGGTCCTTGGTCACTGACGTGAACGAGGATCTCTCGCTCACCTTGCTCGATTGCGACCGCCACCTTCGAGCCCGAAGGCGCGTGAACGATGCTATCGGCAATGAGGTTCTCGATCGCCAGAGCGAGGTTTGCAGCGTCGAGCCGAGCGTGAACCGGTTCGTCGCAGCGCGTGAGGACGAGGCCGATTTGTGCTTGCTCGGCCTGAGCCTGGCAGTGCTGCACGACCTTGTCGACCAGCGGCAGGAGCAGGACCTCCTGATCCATCTCAGGGGTCTGGTCACCTGCGGCCAACAAGTCGATATTGGCCAGGATGCGACGCAACATGTCGCAGGCGGTCACCGAATCGGTGAGCGACTCGACGAGATCCGGGTCCAGGTCATGTTGATCGGCGACTCGGGTTGCGAAATCGAGGTTCGACACGATGGCCGACAGTGGGTTGCGCAGATCGTGGGTAAACGATCCGAGCAGGGCCCGCAGCTCACGGTCGGTGAGAGGCAAGGGATTGGACATGGTGTTGGCGGGAATGGAGTGGTTCTAGGGCTCTTGGGGTGGTTTGCATTGCTCAAAGTGACAGCACGACCTTGTCGCCATACTGCAACAACCGCGATTCGAGAAGCGACAAGAGGGTCGCTCGGCGCTCGACGAGACCGGCCAGCTGGCGGGGACCGATGAGAAGATCTTCGAACCGGCCGCGCACTAGTTGCTCTTTGAAGGTCTTTCGGTCCAGCCTTTGTAGCGTGGTCTTGAGATCTCTCGGGAATCGCACCACTGGCTCGAGCCTGCCAAGGGGAATGTCCAGCGCCTCAGGCGCCACATAGCCGGGAAAGGCCGTGCTGTTGTCCACTGCCCGAACCCGGTGGGCCTGTTCATCGACCCGCAAGGACCGACGCTCCACGTTGGCTGCAAGATAGTCGAGCACGAGCAGCCTGACGTAGTCGCCTACGTAAGTCGCGTCGGTCTGGGGAAGGGGATCGCTTGAGGCCGCCAGTTTCGCGCACCGTGCCAACCGCTGGTTGTCCGCGAGATTGGCGTCCACACCAGGGACGTGACCCACCAGGAGCGCTGCGATCGTTCCATCGTTGGTGACCCTGGCGCGGCTAGTCAGGACTTGCCGCGCGACAGGGTGTGACCTGAGCAGTCGGCTCACTTCGCCTGTGCCGAGGCGGCGAAGCTCAGTGACCGGAACCTGGTCGTAGTCGAGCGCCAGGGCGAGCCGATAGAACGCCAAGGGGCGTCGGTAGGGGCGAGGGTTGCCCTTCGTGGCCACCGTGACGACGAAAGGTTGGCCCGTGCCCGTGGTCCCCATGAAGGACCCTGGCAGGGCACTGTTCTTTGGTTCCAGTGTCTCGAGGGGCGACGGTTTGGGTGGCTTGGCAGCATTCGTTCCCGTTAGGTCGCCACTGGCTGTCGGCGCGCTGCGGTCGGCCGGCTGGGCCCCGGTCGAGCTGATGGACCCCCGGTGGTCCGGGCTGGTGTTGCAAGCCGTCGGCGAGCTCACGATCCAGAAGATTGCGAGCGAGGCTCGAGCGACGCGAGCCGTGGGGGTCACCTTGGCGATCCGGGCAACGGCATTATCCGTTCGGCGACGAATGTTTGGATGCGATTTCGCACTTGATCGCGGCGCTCAATGGGCACCACGTGGGTGGCGGCCTCGACGACCATGAGCTCGCTATCGGGCAAGCTCGCGGCCATTTGTTCAGCCAGCCGCGGGGGAGTGAAGGTGTCGAGCTCACCCGCAATGATCAGCACCGGAACCTGCACCATCGGCAACATGTCCTCCGCCGTTTCTTCGCCTACGGTCTGCAGCATTCGCAGGAACATCAACAGATCGAGGTTGGCCGCGTGCTCCGTGTAGGCGAGCAAGTCGGCGGGTCGGATGGCTGAGGCATCGACCTCCCCGGTGGCCAATGCAATGCGCGTGGCCGCCTCAGGCGGGAAATTGCTCCACAGGGCGCGGGCAAACCGAGGACGCTTGCGGACCCGATCGATTAATCGCGGAAGCGCTTGCGCCAATGCTTCGCTGCCCTTGAACGTGTGGGTGATCCGGCCGGGGGCGCCACACAACAGTACCAGTCCGACGAGCTGGTCCGGCTCGCTGCGATACCCCTCGAGGGCAACCTGGCAGCCCATCGAGTGTCCCACCAAGACGGTCGGACCGGTCGCGCCGTGGCGGCGCACCGTGTTCAGGTCGGCTACCAGGGCCGCCATGTCGAGCTTGTCCGGGTCCCGTGGGGCGGCGCTGCGCCCATGGCCGCGGTAGTTCCAATGCACAACCTTCGCGGTAGGTTGCAAGTCATCGGCTAGGTAGCGCCAGATGAAACCGTCGCAAGCGATGCCGTCACACAGGACGGCAGATAGCGGAGCCTCACTCGGTTTCTGCCGCACATACAGCCGGGTGCCGTCATCGGCTTCGACGAAGCTCTCTAGCCAACCGTCTTGTGCGGGCTTCGACGTGGCCTCGAGCTCGGAGCGCGCTGGCGAGTCGTGCGCCATAGGCGGCGAACACTCCTCCATCTCGATGGTCAAACTCGATGAGAGTTTGTGGCGATTCGGGTGGGCGTAATCGGGCCACCTGTTTCGACGAGTCGGAACGGCTAGGTTTCGGTGCCGTCCTCGCCGATTTCGTTGACGCTTGGGATCTTACGGATATCAGCGCGCGCCAGCTTCCATGCACGCTGCACGACCCAGGACAGCGAACGGTCTAGTCGTGCGGCTTCGTCCTTGATCTCCGCGAGCATACTCTCGGGGAAGTAGAGACTTTGCTTGCGTTTGTCGCTTCGCGGTGTGGTGCTGCTCGTGTCGGCCATATACCCCTTGAAACCCCTATGTAACTACCTCTTACCGGAGTGTGCCCAAAGATACCTGAGTGTGGGCGAAAGCTCTACACAAAGTTGTCTCTCCGAAGGCATCGCGGAGACGGCGTCGAAGGGGCCCAGCGGACGTCCCGTCCGCACCTGCCGGGCCACGGTTGCGGCCCGGTCACCGGCTCGGCTCGAGCGCCACTTTCGCCTTCCGAACGAGGCTTCCGTCGTGGTTTGCCACGCGGAGCTGGGCGGTAATCTGATCGCCCTTAACCTCCCCGAGCAGGACGCCCGTCATGGGGTTGTTCCCCTCTGGCTCAGCCGGGGTCAGCCCGGCTCGGAGCCAGCCGGACTCCAACACGCCAGCGACCGTGAGTGCGCCGAGCGCGCCGGTTACCCTACCTGAGACCACCCCGTCCGCTGCGATGGTCAGCGCCACCGTTCCCTTGCCGTTGTTCAGGGTGCCGTCATCCTTCGTCCAGGTCGGGTAGCTGACGCCTGCTGGCACGTCGACTTTGCCTTGGGCGGTTTCGTAGCTCCCGGTCCACGGGCCGGCGTGAGGTGACCGTGGTTGCGACGGCTTGACGACAGCGCTCGTCGTCCCAGCGGCCGCCGTCGCTGCGGGGACGGAGGTGGTGAGTGACCCCGACGTGGTCTTGGTGGTCGGCTCCTGCTGACAACTGAGGGCTCCGAAACAGCCCGCGATCACGAGTGGCGCAATGCCCCGTGCTGGTCTCAGGTGTGATTCGCCAGCCATCTGCCCTGCTTGTCGTCCTAGTCCCATGTTGCCCCGTCGCCGCGCACCTCTTGCGTTTCGACCCCAGGCAGGCACAGCTCGACGCTTAGCACGGTCGAGCGAGGCGCGCATTGCGCACCGTGGGCTCGTCCCAAGGCGCTGGAGGGGGATTGCTTTGCCAAAGCTCTGCGGGGTGTTGCGACAGCGCAGCGAGACCCACCCCCTCCTACCTTGGTGCCAGCGTGGATTGTCGGCGCCGGGTTGGTGAGGTAGAAGGCGACGCGGTGGGACGCTACCGTTGTGCGGTGGTTCTTTGTGCGTGGCTGCGCTAGATCCAAGCAGGCTGATGAAGGTTTCATTGCAGGTTTGGCTCAGTCTCTTCTGGCTGGGCCTCTTCTCGCTGGGTCTCCTACTAACGGGAGCCGCCGGGTGCTCGTCAGCGCCCCCGCCCCCACCGCCTCCTCCTGAGGTCGAGAAGGAGCCCGAACCACCGCCTCCTCCGCCGCCGAAGTGCGAGGCGATCAAAGAGCAGTGCAAGGCGCAGGCAGACACGACGGCCCGCATCCCTGGTACCCACTACCACTTCGCGCCACCGGAGGGCTGGATCTATGCCCAGCTCGAAGAGGCGACGGTCGCCCAGCTGGGTGATGACGGGCCCGTATTGGTGCTGACCAGCTTCGAGTCGGGCAAAGCCGCCAAAGAGCGCGTTGAATTGGTGAAGAGCTTCTCCGAGCTAGTGCTGATCACGGTTCCCAAGCGGCTACGTTTCCGCAAGCGCGATACTCCCGGTCGGGATGACTACACGGTGACCGAGATCGCTGGGCTGGAGATGACGCTGTGGGACCGGCCCAAAGCCACCCGAGGGGAGGACAAGGGGCCGCTATTGGTGCTTTCCGCGAAACTCGGAGACCGTGACCTCTTCGGTCTGGGGTTTGCTCCGAAGGACGACGATACGGGGACCAAGGCCATTCTCGATGCCCTCCAGAGCCTCGAGCCTGGTGAGCAGACCGAAGCCGATTCAGGTGACGACGGCTCCGAAGACGAAGGCAAGTAGTCGTGACCGCTCCCCACCTCGGGCCCGGCCACACCGTAGCGGGCAGATACACCATTCGCGCCCTGCTCGGCTTCACCGGCGAGGTGGCGACCTATCAGGCGACGAGCAGCCAGGGGCAGGACGTGGTGCTCAAGCTGTTCGATCCCGCGATTGGTCAGCGGGCAGACGTCATGTCCCAGCTCGAACAGACCCGAGCGCAGGTGGCTGCGATGCCCCCTGAGCTCGTCGTTCCAGTTTTTGACTTTGGCTACGACGCCGGCACCAGCGCGCCTTTCAGCGTGTGCGAGAAACTCCAAGTTCCTTCATTGGCAAAGCTGGTGGAGACCGGGCCGCTTTCGGTGGACGTCGTTGGCGCCATATTGGGGGGGATCGCCCAGGTGCTCGATGCCGCCCAGGCACAGCAGCTCAGCCACCTTGCCCTGAAGCCGTCGAACATCTTCGTCGGCCCAGCGCCCTATTACACCGCCCGGATAACCGACTTTGGTGCCAGTGTGGTGCGCCGCACGAGTCCCACACACGAGGCCTATGCTTTGTCGGCACCTTGGTGGGCTCCAGAGCAGCTCCAGCCGGCCGCCGTACTGGGGCGCGCAACCGATGTATTCACCTCTGCGCTCATAGCGTTCTATGCGCTGACCGGACGCTCCTATTGGAAGTCGTGTCAGTCTAGTCCGCCGGATCTGCCTGCTTGGCAGATCGAAGTCATGGGGCAGCGCCTCCCGGTGTCGCACCGCGCCAGCGAGTTGGGCGGTTCAGTTCCGGCGGTTATCGATGGTGTGTTCGCCCGAGCTTTCTCCGTCAATCAACCCGACCGGCCCACTAGCGTGGCCGAGATCGCGACTGCCCTCGCTTCAGTCGGAGCTTATGGCCAGCAGGCCAGTGACGACCAGCCACCTCCGACTCAAGGCTTCCCTTCGGTGGAGTATCCGCCAGTCGCCCAGGTCCAAGCGCCCCAGTCCGATATGGCGGCGGGCGGATCACAGCCGGTCCAGAGTGCGCAGCCGGTCCAGAGTGCGCAGCCGGTCCCAGCGGAGCAGCAGGCCTACGGAGCAGCATCCGTAGGTGGATATGCCGCTCAGGGGACGTCGCCCCAGTCTCAGCCAGCAGGGCCAGTCGCTGCAGCCGCGCAAGCGCCTCCAGCCAGCATAACGCCCGGACTGCCACCTATCTTCCAAACCGAAAAGAAGAAGTCCACCTCTATGCTTCCGGTGATCATCGGTGTGGTGGCCGCCGTGGTGATTGGCGGCGCGGGTGTGGCATTCTTGTTTGTGCGCTCCCCAGGTGAGACCGAGTCGGTCGCCAGCGCAGGCAGCGCCAATCCCGAGGCTTCCGCCAGTGGCCTTGCGGCCGGCGGCTCACCATCAAGTGATCCGAAAGCTCCGGGCTCCGGCGAAGGTGACACGGGCGGTGGCGGTCCTGGCACCGAGGTCGAGAAGGTCGAAGTCACTATCAAATGTGTCCCTGTTTGTGACGAGATCTTGATTGACAACGAGAAGGTAGAAAAGCCGGGAGAGAAGCTGGAGCTACTGCCGGGTAAACACACCGTGAAGGCCTCGAAGGCCGGCTACATTACACGATCAGAGACCATCGACGTCGAGGTGGGAAAGCCCTTCAAAAAGGACTATCCGCTGATCAGAATCCAGCAGGGCCCCCCTCGCCCCAAGCCGTGCAGCCAGTTCATTCGTCCCTGCAAATGAGGGCGCTGTTGTATACCGCGGCGTAAGCTTGCCGACCGTTCGGCTGCCATCCTCGTCAGGCGGGACGCCTCCTCGACCAGGCGCGCGCGTCGCCCTTCTCCCATACCTGCGCCCGCGCCGGCCTCCTTTCATCCAGGTGCCTCTGAATCGTCATCCGGTGCCAATGGCAGGCAGCCACCGGGCCTCTTCAGGCATTAAAATGTTCCCACAACGGGCGAATAGGCATTAAGAAGGACTTGACGGGGCCTCCGATTCGCTCATACTTCCTCCCGCCCCCCCCATTCCTGTTACGGAGAGAACTCAATGGCAAAACTGGATCCATTCTCTGCTCAGATCGTTAAACTCGTTCGCGCCATGCCGGACGATGCGATCCTCGAGCTGGTTCGCAATCAACTGGGCGTCCTTCCTGGCGCGGCGGCTGTGGTGAGCGTTGCTGCCCCGGCGCCCAAAGCAGTGCGTCGCAAGAAGCGCGTCAAGCGCGTCGTCGCCAAGCGCGTCGTCAAGAAGGTCGTCGCCAAGAAGGCGGTTGCCACGAAAGCAAAGGCACGGCCGAAGCGTAAGGCGGTGCGTGGTGTCAAGCGCAGCACGGTGGCCCGTCAGAAGCTGCTCGGCGCCGTCGAGAAGGCCATCAAGAACTCCAAGGGACTCAGCGCGAGCCAAATTGCAAAGAAGACGAGCATCCCGCAGACTCGCGTCGCGGCCGCGGTGCGTGAGCTCAAGCTGGGCAGGCGCATCTTCCAAGGTGGCGATCGGCGCTTTGCCCGTTACGCCAGCGATGCCCGGACGGCCCAGCAAGCGAGCATGCATGCACGCCAGCATGCAGCCGGGCCGGACCGTAAGAAGAAGAGGGGGCGCAAGTAGGGAGCTAGCTACGCGGTCGCTGCCTCTGCGCAACGCCGCCTGGTGCGCTTCAATCGAAGAGGGGCCGTGGATCACGGCTCCTTTTCGTGTTTTGTGCTGCAGCCGAGAGCCCCGTCAGGGGGGGCCCCAGTTCGAGCCGCCGTCGTCCGAAGCCAGCACGTACCACCCTCGCTTGGTGGTGCCGGTGACGTCTGCGGACATCAAGATAAGCACCCGTCCCGGTAGGTTAATCAGTGCCCCTACCTGGAAATAGCCCCGCTCGCTCTTACCTTCTCCGATGATTCGCGGCAGCTCGAACGTGGCCCCTCCGTCGAGAGATTGAGCCAGGTAGGCGCCCCAGCGGGCGCCCGTTCGGGCGCAGAGCGTTGCAATCACCCCCTGTTTGGTCGCCGCCGTGAGGATGGTGCGCTCATGGGTCTCTGGCCATATCTCGAAGGGCAGAGATTTGGGGGTCGCGCATTTGCCATCCAGCGCGCAGCGGACCAGCTGTGGGTGCTTCTTGTCCTTGTCGAGGGTCTCCACGACGACACCCTCGGGGCCGCAACCAATCTGCTCACTCGCACCGCCGGGCACCGGAAATGCAAACGAACGGTCGGCGGAGACGCCCACGATGCTAGCCTTGTTCGGCCCTGTAGCGAGCCGTTGCAGTGACCACGGTCCGGTCTCACACCCCGGGCCACGATTGAGCTGTTCGATGGCCTTGGCCCCAGCGACGGCGCCGGGGATACGACTGCCTGGCGCCAACGGTTCGCCCGGCCGTGGCCAGGGCCGCACTGCGATGGCCGCGCCTGCTACCGATAGCAATTGAGGCGGACGCCCATAAGGCACGGAGACATAGCGACCCCGGGGTGCCTTCAGGGCCTCAGGCTGCTGTTGTCCGCCAGGCGCGCCATAGGCAACGACCGGCATGCGCCCCTCGGTGACGAGCAGCGAAGCCAACTCGGGTGACAACACCGCCGGGGTGGCGATGCCCCCGGGCACCGTCGCCTTGTTCAGCTTGTCTTCGGCGGGGAAGAGAGCTGCCGGCTCGCTCAATTGCCCTTCCAGTGGCGCAAACCGCAACCGTGCGCTTTCGATGGGCGCAAGCGCGCCTGCGACGCGTCCACCCTTCTCTCGGTTGCCGTCCGCGAGCACCACTGACCCGTCTGCGCCGGCACTCCAACTCACCCACTTGTGGGCTTTGGCGCGCAGCGATACCCAGCTGCGTCCCCCGTCGGTGGTGCGGAGAGCGATTGCTTTGTCGAGCGCCCGACCCGCCACGATTGCGGTCTTGTCGTCGATGACGAACACCCGATCCCAGGTCGTAGACGTCGGCGCGAGCTCAGAGGGTAGGCCGAGGCCGCTCCCGATGGTGGTCGCGACGACGTCGACCGAGGCGCCCCCTTGCGCGGGTGGCGGCGGCACCGACTCGGGTTCTTCTTTCTTCTTGCAGCCGACGATGACGGTGGCCGCGATGGCCACCACGGCGGCGAACCTAGACTCGCGCCGCCTATTCGACTGGATCGGCTTCCATACAGCAGCGGAAGCCGGTGGAGTAGTCGTGGTAGCTCTTTGAATGGGCGGTGGTGGCATAGTTGCATCCTTCGCCGTTCCTTCGGGTGTCCATGTAATATCCGCCGCGGAAAGTCCCCGACGCATCCTCGGTCCACTCGTGGAGATTGCCCACCATGTCGAAGACGCCATGATCATTGGTGCAATCGGACCGTTCACCCGTCTTTCGCAGCGTGTTCTCGAGCTGATTGATCATCGGGTGATCCATGCCCTCGTACCACATTCGGTCGGGAGGCAGGTGGAGTCGCTCAGTCACCTCGGCAACCGGGTGCAGCGCTCGTCCGTCGTCATTGCATCGCCGCCTGGCGTGTTGGCTGCCATAGGGGTAGAGGGTGTTTCTGGGACCACGGCATGCGGTGGTCCATTCGTCTGCGGCGCAGAGTCGTTTGCCCGAAGCGGCGCAGGCCCGGGCCGCGGCAACGCCGCTGATGTACCCTTGGGGGACCACGCCGGCGCGAGAAACGGCACGGAGCCTGGCGGTGGCGGCATCGATCGATTGGTAGGGCGACCACGGCTGTTCCTCTCCAGAGGGCAGGTCCTGTACCAGTGACGCCTCCCAGCGGTCGATACATAGGCGGTCGAGCACGAGCGCCATGTCCGGCGGGCAACGGGGAGGCTCGTCCAGCAACAGGGTCCGGGCGGTTCCTTCGGTTGGGTCGATCTCCAGGGTCGGCCCCCCCTCGGGGCCTTCGCCTGGCCGGAACCTCGGGGGCGGAGGCGAGGGTCCAGCCTCCGCTTGGTGGCTGGCGTGCACGCCTCGGCTGGTGGCACCCAGCTTGCCGGACGACGGCCCTGGGCGGTCATGCGGTTGGGCTGTCTTCGGCGCCACAACCTGCGATTGCCCGGTAGGCCCGGCACAGGCCGCCAGGGTGAGGAGGCAAGACGTCAGCAGGATCCGATCTGTGGCTACCGTCATGGGAGACTTGGGTGATTCAGTATGCGTAGCGTCGACGGTCGCCCAGAGTAAGCACCAGTGTAAGCACAGGTGCGACGATTCGCCTTACATGGCGCCTGGGTAAGGCTAGCACCACTAGGCATCGCTCGGTCTGCAGGCCCATTGCCGGCAGCCACCGGAGCACTGAACGGCTGTGCTGTGATTCTTGGCTGTCGAGGCCGTTTTGGTCAAGAGAGTGCGAAAATATGGCAGCGATGCTTGCTAGGCCGCCGCGCGGCTGCTAAGAACCGGCTCCTTTTGGGGCGTGGCCAGACCATCTGGCGAGGCTTCGCCCAACCCTCGTAACGGCGTCTTCGGACGTCGCCTGCTCTGCCGGCCACTGTTTGCGGCGACCCCGCCGGTGACGGGGCAGAGGTTCTGGGTCCAGCGGATCCTCAGGCTGCGGTTCGGAGCGTACGACGGAATACAGATCAGAAACGACAAGCGCGTAGGACGACCTGCCATCCGGTGGCGCGAGAGATCGCGGACCGAATGACTCTCGTCAGGCAAGGTGAGTCGAATGCTCAGCAAGGCTAGTGCACGGTTCTCGAAGATTGCACCGCGAAAGGCGCGGATCATCGCCAATCTCGTGCGTGGCCGTGAGGTCGGCGAGGCGATTCAGCTTCTGCAGTTCACGAACAAGCGTGGCGCTCAAATTGTGCGCCACCTGCTTGACAGCGCTATCGCGAACGCTCGCCAAAGCGGCGCAGATGTCGACGACCTCTTCATCAGCAAGGCTACCGTGGACAAGGCACCCAACCGGTACTACCGGCGCTGGCGCCCACGCGCCATGGGGCGTGCCACGCGCATTGTAAAAGGTGTTTCACACATCGCGATCGAGCTCGATCAACGCGAGCAACGACAGTAAGCGGGACACAGCATGGGACAGAAGACCCACCCCTATGGTTTTCGCCTCGGCGTCATCAAGACCTGGAGCAGCAAGTGGTACGAGCGCGGACCGAAGTACCGCAAGTGGCTGCACGAGGATGTACGCATCAAGCGAGCTATCAAGCAGTACCTCTACAATGCCAGCATCGCCGGCGTAGAGATCGAGCGTGCCGCCAACCGCGCCAAGGTGATCGTATTCACCGCTCGGCCAGGCATGGTCATCGGTAAGGGCGGCAAGGGCATCGAGATCCTGAAGACCGGCAACTTGAAGACCGCCACCAAGGATGAGACCAAGTTCCCCGGTGTCGTTTCGTTCACCGCGAACGAGGTGTTCATCGACGTGCAAGAGGTACGCAAGGCTGAGACCAATGCCCAGCTAGTCGCTGAGAACGTTGGCGCCCAGCTAGAGCGGCGCATCGCCTTCCGTCGGGCCATGAAGAAGGCTGTGGCCATCGCGATGAAGTTCGGCGCCAAGGGCATTCGAATTCGCTGCGCCGGCCGGCTCGGTGGCTCCGACATGTCTCGAGTCGAAACCTATCGCGAGGGGCGCGTGCCGCTGCACACGTTGCGCGCAGATATCGAGTTCGGCCTGGCTCACGCCAAGACGAAGGTCGGCATGATCGGCATCAAGGTCTGGATCTTCAAGGGCGAGGTGCTCCAGCGCAAAGCCCGAACGATTGGCACCTGATCGAGGAAACGAACCATGCTGGCTCCCAAAAAGACCAAGTATCGCAAGGCGCAGAAAGGCCGCAATTGTGGCCTGGCGTGGCGTGGCAGCAACGTGTCGTTCGGCGATTACGGCTTGCAGGTCCTCGAACCGGGCCGCATTACGGCGCGGCAGATTGAGGCAGCACGTATGGCCATCCAGCGTCACGTCAAGCGCGCCGGAAAGCTGTGGATTCGCGTTTTTCCGGCATTGCCGGTGACCAAGAAGCCCCTCGAAGTTCGGATGGGTGGCGGAAAAGGCTCACCGGAAGAATGGGTGTGCCCCGTAAGGCCGGGAAAGGTGCTCTACGAGCTTGCCGGCGTGACCGAGCCGGTGGCCCGGGAGGCCTTTCGCCTGGCGGGCCACAAACTACCCCTCGCATGCCGCTTCACTGAGCGCAGTGCGCTTTGACCCATTCGCCGAAGCCTGATGCCTAGAGATTGATCGCCTAAGGACGGATCGAGAGGACGACGTGGACATCAAGGAACTGCGTGAGTGCACCAACGAGCGGCTGCTTGAGCTCGAGAAGAACCTGCGGCGTCAGGTCTTCGATGCGCGCATCAAGAACTTCACTAGTCAGCTGGACGACACCGGGTCGATCCGGCGCACGCGGCGTGACCTCGCCCGTGTGAAGACCATTCTCAACGCGCGTGCCGGCGAGGCACCCGAGGAGACCGAATGATGGCTGACTCCGCAACAGAGAATGCGACCACCAAGCGCGGCTTTCGTCGTCGGTTGGTCGGGACGGTCAAGAGCGACAAGATGGACAAGACGGTCATCGTCGAGGTGTCTCGGCGTACGGCTGCCCCTAAGTACCGGAAGTACGTCAGGTCTCAGAAGCGTTACAAGGCTCACGACGAGAAGAACGAGTACTGCATCGGCGATCAGGTCGAGATCAAGGAATTCCGGCCCATCTCCAAGGACAAGCGCTGGATCGTAACTCGCATGATTCGCGAGTCAGCTGATCGCGGCGTCGCCAAGTAGGAGCACCGAGATGATTCAGGTCGAGAGCAAGCTCGAGATCGCCGATAACTCGGGCGCCAAGGTGGTTCGTTGCATCAAGGTCCTCGGTGGTTCCCGCCGCCGTTATGCCGGGCTAGGGGACATCGTGGTGGTCTCCATCGTCGAGTGCCTCCCCAATACGAAGGTGAAGAAGGGTGAGATTGCGCGGGCCGTCATCGTCCGCACCGCCCAAGAGCACCGTCGTGCTGATGGCAGTTATATCAAGTTCGACAAGAACAGCGCCGTCCTTCTAGGGCCCCAACAGGAACCCATTGGTACGCGCATCTTCGGACCAGTGGCTCGCGAGCTGCGGGCCCGCAAGTTCATGAAAATCGTCTCGCTCGCGCCGGAGGTGCTGTGATGCAGCGGCTGAGAGTTGGCGACCTGGTTCAGATCGTGACCGGGAAGGACAAGGGGAAGCGCGGTAAGATCACGCGCTTGCTGAAAGACGACGACCGGGTCCTGGTCGAGGGCCTCAACAAGGTCACCCGGCATACCCGTCCTGATCAGCGCAATACCGAAGGTGGACGGCTCCAAAAGGAAGCGCCGTTGCATGTTTCGAATGTGATGCTCATCGATGTGGACAGCGACAAGCCGACCCGTGTGAAGTTCGTCGATGACGACGAGGCCGGTCGGCACCGAGTCGCCGTAAGCGGCGCGGAGCTCAAGCAGGGTTAGTCATGGCCAAGCAGGACAAAAATCAGGGCGCCAAGGGCAAAGGCGACAAGGGCGGTAAGGGCGGCAAAGGCGCCAAGGCCGCAAGCGCCGAGCCTCAGGGTTACGAGCCTGGCTACACCGCCCGTCTCAGCAAGCGCTATACCGATGTGGCGGCCCCCGCGCTTCAAGAGAAGTTCAAGTACCCGAACCGCATGATGGTTCCGCGGCTTGAGAAGATTGTGTTGAACATGGGGCTCGGTGAAGCGGTCGCCAATCCCAAGATCGTCGACTCGGCGGTCGAGGACCTGCGGGCGATCACCGGCCAGGCGCCTACCGTGCGGCGGGCGCGAAAGTCGATCGCCAGCTTCAAGCTTCGCGAGGGCGTCGCGATTGGTGCCAAGGTCACCCTGCGTCGCAATCGAATGTGGGAATTCGCCGACCGGTTCCTCAATATTGCATTGCCCCGCGTGCGTGACTTCAAGGGCGTAAGCCCCAAGGGTTTCGACGGGAATGGCAATTGCACCGTCGGCGTGAAGGAACAGATCATCTTCCCAGAGATTGACTACGACAAGGTCGATGCAATCCGTGGAATGAACATCTGTTTCGTAACCAGTGCGCCCACCGATGAAGAAGGGCGCGAGCTACTACGACAACTTGGAATGCCTTTCCGCGGCCTACCCATCGAGAGATAGGGCCAAGCGAACGATAGAGGGACTTCAGACATGGCGCGTGCACAAGCCTATGCGAAGCTGAATCGGCCACCGAAGTTTTCGACCCGGCATCGAAATCGGTGCAAAGTTTGCGGCCGATCTCGCGGCTACTACCGCGATTTCGAGCTCTGCCGAATCTGTATGCGCATGCTGGCCCTGCGTGGCGAGCTCCCTGGCGTAACCAAAGCGAGTTGGTGATCAGATGGCAACAGATCCCATTTCTGACATGTTGGCGCGCATTCGCAACGCCATCGGTGCTCGGCACGACCGGACCATCATGCCGTTGAATCGGCTGAAGATGCGGGTGGCTGAGATTCTCAAGCAAGAGGGCTACATCGCCGATGTGCGTGAAGCCGACCCCGACAAGGGGCACCGGAAGTTCGAGATCATCCTCAAGTATGGTCGTGGCCAAAAGAGCGCCATTGACGGACTGAGGCGGGTTTCGAAGCCGGGCCGGCGAGTCTACGTGAGGCACGATAGTATTCCCCACGTCGTCTCGGGTTTGGGCGTCTCGATCTTGAGCACCTCTAGCGGTGTGATGACTGATGGCGAGGCACGTCGGCGTCGCGTCGGCGGAGAGATTCTCTGCGAGGTTTGGTGATGGCTGGGTCAACCAAGAAAGCACCAACGGGCAGCAAGCCGCAGGCTGATGCAGGACCGCTTACGTCGCGGATCGGCAAGCAGCCGGTGACCTTGCCTAAAGGCGTGACCGCCACCATCAGCTCCAGCGACGTGCACGTCAAAGGACCGAAAGGTGCGCTGTCTCGAAAGCTGCCGGAGAGGACCAAGATCGCCCAGCAGGGCGATCTGTTGAACGTCACCTCCGACGCGCCGGGCCGGGCCGCGCCACGACTGCAAGGGTTGGCGCGGGCGCTGCTGGCCAACATGGTCACAGGCGTTTCAGTGGGCTACGAGAAGCGGCTCGAGTTGCATGGCACCGGTTACCGTGCCGAGCTCAAGGGCAAGACGCTGTTCTGCAGCTTGGGCTTCTCGAAGCAGATCGAATATCCGGTCCCCGATGGGATCGATGTCGATATCCCCAAAGATACCAAGGGCACACTGGTCATCCTCCGGGGCGCCGATAAGGAGGTCGTCGGGCAGACCGCGGCCACCATTCGAGCGTTCCGACCGCCAGAGCCATACGGCGGCAAAGGCGTTCGCTACAAGGGCGAGCGGGTTCGCGAGAAGGCAGGGAAGGCAGGCAAGTAGATGGCTTCTTCCAAAATTGATGGTCGTAAACGTCGCAAGCTGCGCATCCGCAAGCGGGTGATCGGGACGCCGGAGCGCCCGCGGCTGACGGTATATCGCAGTGCTCGTCACCTATACGCCCAGGTCATCGACGACCTGGCTGGATGCACCTTGGCCAGCGCCTCGACGCTGGCAAAGGACCTTCGTGGTGGTCTCGGCGAAGGCAACAAGACCGATGCGGCGAAGAAAGTCGGCGCATTGGTAGCCGAGCAGTGCAAGACCAAGAGTATCAACAAGGTCGTCTTCGACCGAAACGGTTACCTCTATCACGGGCGTATCAAGGCGCTTGCCGACGCAGCCCGCAATGGCGGTCTCGATTTTTGAGTCACCCCTCTGCGGCGTCTGTGCGCCGCTGCACCTGACACTTCATAGCTAGGTTATCCGATGGCGTTCGAGCATCACATAGACGAAGAACGGATCAAGGAGCGGGTCATCTACATCAACCGCGTGGCCAAGGTGGTCAAGGGCGGTCGCCGCTTCAGCTTCTCCGCGCTGGTCGTGGTGGGCGATGAGTCTGGCCATGTGGGTGTCGGCCTGGGCAAGGCCAACGAGGTGCCCGAGGCGATTCGCAAGGGAAACGACCGTGCTCGCAAGGACATGTTCCTGGTGCCGCTAGACGGCGGGACCATTCCTCACGCGGTCATCGGTCGCGCCGGCGCTGGGCGCGTGCTGCTCAAGCCGGCCAGCCCGGGTACTGGCGTCATTGCCGGCGGTCCAGTGCGCGCGGTGGTGTCCTGTGCGGGCATCAGCGACGTGCTGACCAAGTCGCTCGGCTCGAGCAACCGGCACAACATCGTCAGCGCCACCGTCAACGCGCTCCAGGTCCTCAGGAGCCCGGAAGCGTTTGCAGCGAAGCGTGAGCTATCCCGCGATCGCATCGACCATCAGTCCCGAGCGGCGGTGCACAAGGGCGCCTCGAAGGCTGGCATTGGGCCCCTCGAGGAGCAGCAGCAGCAGCAGGAGCCCGAGGTGCAGCGTCGCCCCACTCCAGGAGCTGAGCAATGAGCACCCAGCTAGTTGTGACCCAGATCCACAGTCAGATCACCCATCCCCAGAAGATTCGCCGGGTGCTCAAAGGACTGGGGCTCGGGCGCATTGGTCGCACGGTGACGGTGGCGAACACGCCGTCGTTCCGTGGGATGATCAAAAAGGTGATTCACCTGGTCTCGGTCGAGGAGACCAAGGCGTAGCGGCGCGAGGATGGTCATGTCAGTTCTTTCGAATCTCAAGCCGCCTCCAGGTGCCAAGCGCACGCATTGTCGCGTGGGTCGTGGCCCAGGCTCAGGCAAAGGCAAGACCTGCGGTCGCGGGCAGAACGGCCAGGGGTCGCGCTCTGGTAGTGGCGGCAGGTTGCACTTCGAGGGCGGTCAGATGCCGCTCCAGCGGCGGTTGCCCAAGCGGGGCTTCAAGAACATTCACTCCGCCCGGGTGGCCAATGTCAACGTGGGCACCCTAGACACCTTCGCGGACGGTGACGAGATCACCGTCGAGGTGCTCCGGGACAAGCGGTTGATCAAGGGGCGCTTTGACGTTCTCAAGGTTCTCGGTGGCGGCGAGCTCACCAAGAAGCTGACGGTGAAGGCTCATGGCTTCTCCGCGGTCGCCGCGGCCAAGATAGCGAAGGCCGGTGGGAAAGCTGAGGTCCTGTCACGGAAGGGACCCGCCAAAGCGTCCGACCAAAGCAAGGGAGCGGATGCCTGAGATTGGGGCCTCGTTCCTGATTTTTTGACCAAGTCCAGGAAGTCTACAGGCAATGACGACGCTGGCTGGCCTTAGAAATTGGCACAAAGTTCCGGAGCTACGGCGCCGGATCATTTTCACGTTGGGCATGCTGGCCGTCTATCGCGTAGGCGTCTTCATCACGACGCCCGGCGTGGACCGCAACGCGATGCGCCAGTTCATGTCGGGCCAATCGGGCAACCTGCTCGGCTTCTTCAACCTGTTCACCGGCGGTGCGCTGCAGAATCTGTCGATCTTCGCCCTGGGCATCATGCCCTACATTTCGTCGTCCATCATTCTGCAGCTGATGGGCATGGTGTATCAGCCGATCGCCGAGCTGAAGAAGGAAGGTGAAGCCGGTCGGCGCAAGCTCGACCAGTACACCCGCTACGGCACCGTTGCGCTGTCCGCATTTCAGGCCTTCGGCATCAGCAAGTTTATCGAGGGGCTGTCCTCCGGCGAGGCCGGCGCTGGCATCGTCAACAACCCGGGTATCGGCTTCCAGCTGATGACGGTCATCACCCTGACGACCGGCACCTGCTTCTTGATGTGGCTTGGTGAGCAGATCACCGAGCGCGGTATCGGCAACGGCATCTCGCTGATCATCATGGCCGGTATCATCTCCGGCGCTCCCGGGGCCATCGTGGCCTACTTCCAGCAGAATCAGGGCGACCCGCGGCCCCTCACGATGGCGTCCGTCGTGGCGGTCTTCGTGATTTGCGTGGCGATTGTGGCCTTCTTCGAGAATGGGCGACGGCTCATTCCGATCGTCTACTCAAGACGACAGGTCGGGAGACGGGTCTACGGTGGCCAGCAGGCCCATCTACCCCTCAAGGTCAACACCGCCGGCGTGATTCCGCCGATCTTCGCCTCCTCGCTGCTGATGTTTCCGGCCACCCTCGCCAGCATGAACGTGCCGGGCATGGACATGCTCCAACAGATCGTCAACCGCGGCGACTGGGTGTTCAACACCGGCTTCGCCCTGCTCATCATCTTCTTCTGCTTCTTCTACACCAACGTGGTGTTTCAGCCGGTGGACGTGGCGGAGAACCTGAAGAAGCAGCAGGCCAATATCCCCGGGATTCGGCCAGGCAAACAGACCGCCGAGTTCATCGACCACGTCATGCAGCGGATCACCGCCTGCGGCGCCATGTACGTGGCGTTCATCTGCGTGGTGCCCGCAATTCTCGGGCAGATGATTCGCGTGCAGATCACCTTTGGCGGCACGACGATCATGATCGTCGTGGGCGTCGCGCTCGACACGATTCGGCAGATAGAAGGCCATCTCCTCAAGCGCAGCTACGAGGGGCTTACGGGGACTGGTCAAGCACGTGTTCGGGGCCGACGGGTGGTCCACAATACCTGAGGAACTCGGGACACTAAGACAGACGATTGGGATTGAGAGGATGGGTTGGTGATCTTGGACGAGCGGAACAGCGGTCAACGGACCGATAAACGGTCTGGACAGATGGACGATCTTGTCTATAATCCGCCGCCCCTCAATGCCCCGATGGCGCGTCACGACGATATCAGGTACCTAATGTCCACCGAAACAGCAGAGGCAGAGTGATTTAATGGCTCGCCGACGACCAGGAGGGAGAAGCCGCCGCAACCGGGGTCCCAGGGAACCCAAAGAAGACAAGCTGACATTTGATGGTGTGGTCGACGAGGCTTTGCCCAACGCGATGTTTCGTGTGACCGCCGAAAATGGTCTTCAGATCCTGGCCACCATCAGCGGCCGAATGCGGCGCTACTACATTCGAATTCTCCCAGGCGATCGTGTCACGGTCGAGGTTTCGCCCTACGACCCGAGCCGAGGTCGCATCACCTACCGACACAAGTAACTACTGTTCTACTCAAGGTACGACCCAACGAGCGACGACCCACCGTCTGTTGCGCCCCTTGACCCGCCCACAGGAAGCTCACGCCATGAAGGTTCGACCGAGCGTCAAGAAAATCTGCGAAAAGTGCAAGATCGTGCGTCGCCGCGGCGTCGTGCGTGTGATTTGCGATAACCCGCGCCACAAGCAGCGGCAAGGAAGCTGACCCATGGCACGTATAGCTGGCGTTGACCTGCCCCGTAGGAAGCACATCGTGTACGCGCTGCCGTACGTTTACGGCATTGGGAACACCCTCGCGCGCGTGGTCTGCAAGAAGGCCAAGATTGCGCCTGACAGGAAGGTCGACGAGCTGACGGACGCGGAGGTGAAGACCATCCGCGAGGTCATCGACGCCCACGTCAAGGTCGAGGGTGATTTGCGGCGCGAGGTTCAGATGAACATCAAGCGCCTGATGGACCTCGGTTGCTATCGAGGTCTGCGTCACCGCCGTGGGCTGCCGTGCAACGGCCAGCGCACCCATACCAACGCGCGCACTCGCAAGGGGCCGCGCAAGCGCATGGTGCACCACCGCAAGAGGGGCTGACAGCTCTCGCGGACGACTTAATCATCTTTGGCTTGAAACGAAGCTACTAGGCATCCGACAGGACAGCGACAATGGCCACTTCGAGAGGCAGAGGACGAACCAAAAAGCGGGTTAAGAAGAACATCGCTAAAGGGATCGCGTACATCCGCTCGACGTTCAACAACACGATCATTACGATCACGGACGTCAAGGGGAACACGATCTCCGCATGTTCTGCTGGAGCCCGAGGATTCAAGGGGTCACGCAAGTCGACCCCTTTCGCAGCTCAAGTTGCTGCTGAGCAGGCCGCCCGCGGGGCTCAGGATCACGGCATGCGTGCTGTGGCGGTCTTCGTGCGAGGCCCTGGCCCTGGTCGTGAAAGCGCCTTGCGTGCCATGCAGTCCGCTGGACTCCGAGTCACGCTGATTCGAGACATCACTTCCATTCCACACAACGGTTGCCGTCCGCCCAAGCGGCGCCGCGTCTGAGAGAATCGCCATGGCACGCTACACTGGACCCGACTGCAAGCTCTGTCGCCGTGAGGCCATGAAGCTCTACATCAAGGGCGACCGCTGCTACTCGGAGAAGTGCGCCTTCACCCGACGCCCCTATCCACCGGGGCAGCACGGGCAAGGCCGCATCAAGCTCAGCGAGTATGCGATTCGTCTTCGAGAGAAGCAGAAGGTACGGCGCATCTACGGTGTATTGGAGAGCCAATTTCGTGGCTATTACCAATCCGCCGCAGGCCGGAAGGGCCGCACCGGTGAGTTGATGCTCTCGCTGCTCGAGCGGCGTCTCGACAATCTAGTCTATCGGTTTGGTTTCGCCGGCTCCCGCTCCGATGCGCGGCAGCTGCTGCGCCACGGGCATGTCAAAGTCAACGGCAAGCGCGTCGACGTGCCGTCCTTCGTGGCCAAGGTTGGCGACAAGATCGAGCTGGTTGATAAGGCGCAAAAATTCAAGCGCGTCGAAGCAGGCTCGGCGGGTGCAGACCGCCGACCGATCCTGTCATGGCTCGAGGTGGACCGAGAGAAGTTCCTCGGAACCATCAAGGGCAATCCCGTACGCGAGGAGCTGAACGAGCCGCTCATCGATGAGCAGCTGGTGGTTGAATACTACTCTCGCTGAACCCAGTGCTCCGCGGGCAGAGGCGGTGCTGAGACTCGAGTGCGGGGCTCAGCACGGGACCTTCGCGCGAACCCAAGGAACGCTCGACTCGAATGGCTCGAGCCACCGCAAACTAGAGGAACAGGACCATGGCCGACGAAACTGCACAACAGAGCTACATTGGGCGCAATTGGCGCGAGCTCATCCGTCCTCGTGGCGTGACGATGGATCAAGATCTGGCCACCAGTTCGTACGCCAAGTTCGTGTGCGAGCCTCTGGAGCGGGGCTTTGGCACCACGATCGGTAACTCCCTTCGACGGGTGCTGTTGTCATCCCTTCAGGGTCCGGCGGTCACGGCAGTGCGCATCGAAGGCGCTTTGCATGAGTTCACCACGATTCCCGACGTCGTCGAGGACGTGAGTGACATCGTGCTGAACATCAAAGAGGTCGTGTTCCAGGCGGCAGAGGCTAAGACCTATTCGGTGCGGATCGACAAGGAAGGTCCTGGTCCAATCTTGGCCGGCGACATCCAGCTCGTCGACGGGCTCGAAATTCTCAATCCCGACCACTTGGTGGCGGTGCTCGATAAGAAGGGCCCATTCCAGGCTGAGCTCACGGTCAATGTGAGCCGCGGCTATGTGCCTGCGGAGCGCAACAAGACTCCGACGATGGCGCTGGGCACCATTCCGGTGGACGCGCTCTTCTCCCCTGTTCGCAAGGTCAACTACCAGGTCACCAATGCCCGTGTCGGTCAGGTCACCGACTACGACAAGCTGATCCTGGAGGTGTGGACCGATGGCTCGGTGCCACCTGCTGATGCGGTGGCATTTGCGGCGAAGATCCTGAAGGAGCAGCTCAACATCTGGATCAACTTCGAGGAAGTTGAAGAGGTCTATCCGCAGCCCGGCGAAGAAGAAGAGCCTCTCAATGAGAATCTGTTCCGTTCCGTCGAAGAGCTCGAGCTCAGCGTGCGGTCTGCCAATTGTTTGCAGAACGCCAACATTCAGCTCATCGGCGAGCTGGTGCAGCGCACCGAGCAGGATATGCTGAAGACCAAGAACTTCGGCCGCAAGTCCTTGAAGGAAATCAAAGAGATTCTCGCCAGTATGGGACTGTCGCTGGGAATGAAGACCGACAATTGGCTCCAGTTGCTCGAGCGCTGGAACGCCAGGAAGAATCAGTAACGACATCCGTCGTTTTCACGCCCCTCCACTCCTCAAATTTCCCTGAGGCTAACTTCCCCTGAGGCTCGATCATGCGTCACCGAAAGGACGGCAGGCAATTTGGCAGGAACACTTCGCACCGCCGCGCGATGTTCCGCAACCTTGCCGCCAACCTCATCAACCACGAGCGAATCGTGACGACCGATGCCAAGGCTAAGGAGCTACGGCGGGTCACCGACAAGCTGATCACCAAGGCAAAGCGTCTCGGCGCCGTGGCCTATACGCCTCAGCCTGAGCTGAGCCAGAAGGACAAGAACAGCCGACTCCACGTTTCGCGGTTGATTGCGTCTTACCTGCCTCGCTGGGGGGTCGAGCGAGACGGCGAGACGAAGCGCGACCTGGTGGAGAAGGTGATGGTCGACCTGAGCAAGCGCATGGCTGAGCGACCGGGAGGCTACACCCGGATCATCAAACTCGGCCCGCGACGGGGCGATGGCGCGAACATGAGCGTGATCGAGCTGGTCGATGCACCGCCGCCGACGGCGGATGACGAGGCTGAGCTGGAGACCCAGGCTGCCGAGGAGACGTCGGACGCGACCGACGAGGCTGCTGACGCGAAGGAAGAGGCGGAAGCCTCTCCAGAGGACGAAGACAAGGCAGAGGCGGACGACAAGTAGTCCGCCCTGTGTTGCAGGGCTGGGAGGCTCTGGGGCTTGCCAGGCTCTGGGTCTGTCTCTGAGGCTCTCTCTGCATTCTGGGGCAGCGGCAGCCTAGGCTGACCCCACGCCATCGGGTCCAGGTGATGGCTCGTCCTGCTCGCCGGTGCGAGGCAGTGGTGTGTCATCGGCGCCGGTTGCCTTGCCGCTCTCTTTGGCCAGTCCCCGTTTCGTTTGCGGGCGGCGCCAGAAGGCAAGCAGGACGATGGCGGCCAGACCAATGACCCCGACCACGATGGCGGCCAAGCTACGCTTCGATTTGGTCTGCCGCGCGTCGGCAGCTTCGACGAGCGACGCCAGCAGCTTCTTGGCCTCGACGTTCTCGGGATCGAGCTCGATGGCCCGCCTCAGGATGAATCGGTCCGGCGTGCCCTTCTCCACCAGTGCTTGACCCTCGAGCAGGGCCAGCCGCGATTCAATCTTCGGCCTCTCTGGGCCATCGGGGGCGAGCCTCAACGCCTTTCGCAGAGCTGCGAGCGCCTCTGGGCGTTGAGCCTTGGCGATGAGACTATCGGCCTGGCCGAGATAGGCCGGTGCCATTTCCGACCGTCCCTCAATCAGCGGGGCTCGGGCCAAGACTTGGTCGAAGGCTTTGGTTGCCTCTTCGTAGTGGCCCTTGGCGAGGGCGTTGCTGCCTGTACGCAAGAGCGTATAGACGGCAGTCAACCTGGCCCGGTCGTGGAGACGGAACAGCTCTCGAGCCGTCCGGCGATAGTCCCAGCTTCGGGGAGGTTTGGCACCGCTGAGGTTCTTGTAGGCGTCTCTCAGGTGAAATGCCGCGGGCTCGCCCATCGCTGCGATGGATTCACGGGCCGCGCGGCGCAGCTGGACTCGGTCGCTGTTCGCAAAGCTCAGGATGATCCGGGTGGCGTCCAAGTCGCGCACCCGTCCGAAGGCGCGGAGCACGTCGGCCAAGATGACCGGGTCGCTCGTCGAAACGGCCTCGCCTGGGATGGCCCGTCCCATCCCATCGAGCTGGCGCTGAGCCCATCGCCGCACCTTGCGAGCTTCGTGCTTCTTGGCCTCGATGAGCGCGGCCACCGCGTGATGCCCGAGCCGTCCGATGGCCCGTTGCAGATCGATCCGCACCAGCTCTCCGAAGGTGCTGTAGTGGGCGATCATCTCCCGCACCGCCGGCGTAGACCCCAGGTGCTCGAGCATGCGCAGCATGCCGTAGAGCTCGACCAAATCGCGCCAGTCTTGGCTGTCTCGTTTTGGGAGGGCGAGGATGAAGACGAGCCAGTCGCTCACCGGCTCGTCCCCTTTTACCTTCTTCTTCTTGTTCGCTTTCCGCTGCTTGCGTATCGCTTTGCGGCCTGCGCTCCGTGCCTTGTCGAGCAGCCGACTGGCCGCTGAGCCGTTGAGCTCCTTGCCCAGGGCTTGGCGACGTCGGGCGATGGCCGATACCATTTCTGCGTTGAGGTCGGCGGTGAGGAAACCCAAGTCGACCGGGGCGAGCGGGTCTGCGGCCTCGGTGTGGCTCAGCTGATCGAGACGGCTTTCGAGGCTCTCAGTGACGCTGGCGGCGGGCGGCTCGAGCGTGATGGGTTGGAGCTTCGGCAGCTCGGGTAGGGGGATTTCAGGCGCTTTGGCGGACGATGCCGCCAGGTCTGAGGCACTCGAGCCCGGCTGGGCCGCAAGGGCTGGTGGGGCCAGGGCCAGCAATGCGCCCAGTACCGCACAGAGCGCCATGCGCTGGGGCGCCAGGGGGTGCCATGAGCGAGTCACAGTGGTGAAACGGCTCGCACCCTTGGCTTCTTCCAGGCCCTGCGGGACCTTGGCCAGTCCGCTGTTTGGCGTCGTGGTGGGTAGGCGCACGTCAGTGGACGATCTGGAAGTCGAAGAAGTCGCCTACGAAGCTCCGCCAGCGAATGTCGACTTTTTCCACTCGGGCGGCCGTTGGCCCGTGCTGGGCCCAGGCGATCAAGTCCTTGATCCCGTTTTCCTCGCCCTCGGCGACGACTTCGACGCTCGAGTCCTTCTGGTTCCGGACCCAACCCGTCAGGCCCAGCCGTCGCGCTTCACGTTGCGTCGATGCGCGGAAAAACACGCCTTGAACCCGACCGCGCACGCGTAAGTGAATCTGCTTAAGCCCCATGGACCCACCTCACATTTCCTGGGTCACTATATATCGGTTCAGTGACCACGCAAGGGCTGGCATCCCATCCCTTGCGACGCGCCCCAGGCGGTGAGAGCGTCCCCCCCATGATCTTCGACACCCTGATGGAACGCCCTGCCTGTTTCGGACTGTGCTTGCTCGTCCTTGGTCACACCGTGGCTGTCGTTGGCTGCGGCAAGGAAGACGATCCGTCGTCGGGCGCCGAGCCCGCGGCCGCGACGGCGGCTACCGCTTCGGTGACCGCTTCGGTCGCCGTCAAGCAGGCCAAGGACAAGCAGGGTGGCGGACCGACCGTGAAAATTCCTGCGGGCACTTTGAAGGCAGGCAGCAGCTGTGTGGACGTGCCCCGCATTCGACCCAACGAGCTGGAGCATGATCGGATCAGCCTCGGCGAGTTCGAGATCGATCTCTATCCCTATCCCAACGAGCCCAACATGCCCGCCAAGCTCGGCGTCACCCACACGGAGGCCACCAAGCTCTGCGCCGACCGGGGTAAGCGTCTCTGCACCGAGTTGGAATGGGAATACGCCTGCAAGGGGTCGAAGAATGCGACCTATATGTGGGGTAGCGGCTTCAAGAAGGGCAGGTGCGACGGACAGCTCGACCACATGATGGGGCAGCGGCCCGAGTGCAAGACTGACCCTGGCGCAATGGACATGATGGGCGTCGCGCTCGAGTGGACGGCCAGTGATTGGGAGCGCGGCACGCCGACCGGTGACAAGGTCGTTCGGGGAGCGCGGGCAGAGAAAGTCAGCTGGCTCAGCGCGCGCTGCACTCACGCGCGCAAGCGGAACCCGCACCAGACCTTCGATAACGTGGGCTTTCGCTGTTGTGCAGGCAAGCCGAACGCGGCCAAAGTCGTCCTCCGACAGAAGAAGGACACCACCATCGAGGCGATTTCGGACATCGACACGTCCTTCGAGATGATGCTGATCAAGGCCATGCCCAAAGACCATCGAGGGATCACCGATGTCGAGCTCAGCTTCGACAAGGTGGTCCGCTGGCATCCAGTGGCCAATGAAGAGATGGTTATCGGCCGTTGGAAGGGAACGCCGAAGAAGGGCCGCCCCTTCTACCAAGTGGCGGTCTTCAAGGTGTGTGGCGAGCGCGCTTGGCTGGCGGCCACGATGCGTGGACCGGTAGCCAAGACGGGTAAGCTCAAGGAGGGCGTCAACCCGCGAAAGCTCAGCTTCGACGTCGAGACGGGGGCTGATCGAGGGGTCGTCACGTTGAGCTTCTGGCACGGCACGGTCAAGCTGAAGGAGCCCAAGTGGGTCAAGAAGGGCAACCAGCTCGCCGTCAAGCCCGAGCTGTCCAAGCTCAAGATTCGCAGAGCCAAGAAGTGATCACTGCTTGATTCCCCCGCTGCCGTGCGCGTAGCGTTTCCAGGTGGCCACAAGCCAAGGGCGAGATCGCCAAGCAAAGAAGCGGACCGGTGGGAGCCGTCGCGGTCGTATGCGCGGCAGCAAGAAGCGCAGGACTGCCGTCGCCAAGCTCGAGGCTCAGGTGGCCGAGCTGCAGGCCGCCCTCGTCCGATCCCGTGGCGTGGGCCAGGCGTTGCGGCGGGTCGGACAGGCCGTCGGCGCCGGCGTCGAGCTCGACGAGTTGTTGACGCTAGTGGTGGAAACCACCACCGAGGTGCTAGGTGCGGAGCGCGCCACGCTCTACCTGCTCGAGGATGGGAAGCTCGTGTCCCGGGTGAAGCAAGGGGACGAGCTACAGACCATCGCGATGGAGATTGGCCAAGGCCTGGCAGGACACGTCGCCAAGTCTGGGCGCACCCTCCGGGTCAACGACGCCTATAGCGACCCTCGCTTCGATGCCACCTGGGATGAGCGCAGCGGCTACCGAACCTCATCAGCGGTTGCTGTGCCGCTGCTGACCAACACGGGCCAGACCATCGGCGTGCTGCAAGTGTTGAACAAGCGCGGTGGTGAGCAGGGGCCCCAGCCTTTCACACTCCACGATACCGAGCTGCTCAAAGCGCTGGCGACCCACGCCGTCGTGTCCCTGGAGAAGACCGCTCTGCTCGGCCGCCTCTTGGCCAACAACGAGCAGCTCGCGCAGACGACCGTGCGGCTCGAACGTTCGCTTCGGGATCTCGAGCTGCTCTACGAGCTCGAGACATTGATGGCCCGTGCTGACACGGTGACGGACATGGCGCGGAGCGCCATCACCTTGATTGCCGGTGCTTGCGATGCCGCCGCTGGTGCCCTGCTCCATTTCACAGAGGACACTCACACGCTCTACGTCGTCAACGTCGATCAGCCAGGCGAGGTTCGCGAGGTCATCGTGCAACCAGGCGAAGGTATCGCTGCCCGGGCGATGGAACATTGCGAGCTGCTGACCATCGACGACCCCACGGAGGTCCGGGATCCACAGCGGGTGTGCGAGCGGCTGAAGATGGATGTCCATTCCGCCATTGCGGCTCCTTTGGGCAACGAGGAAATCGGCATTGCCGGTGCCCTGGCGCTCTACAATCATCGTGGACAGCCATCCCAATTCAGTGAAGAGGATGGTGCGCTGTTGAAGCTAGCCTCGGTCAATGTGGCGACCGAGCTGCGGCTGTTCGAGTCCCGCCAGGCGCGGGAGCGCAGCGAGCGGTTGGGATCCATCGGCAGGCTGCTCTCTGGGATGATGCACGACCTGCGCTCCCCCTTGACGGTGATCAACGGTTACATGCAGCTGATGGAGGTCGCCGATCTGCCCGAAGCTCGGGAGGAATACGGCGCGATCATCGCCGAGCAGTTCGAGATTATTGGGGCCATGCAGCGTGACTTGCTCGCCTATGCCCGAGGCGAGACGGAGCTGTTGATCCGCAAGGTCTACCTGTCCAAGTTCTTCGATGACCTGACCCGTCAGTACCAGCCCGAGCTGGACGCCGCAGGGATCTCCTTGCAGCTGGTTCCTTGTCGCACTCGGGTGGCCTATTTCGATGAGCGCGGGATCGCCCGGGCGGTTCAGAACCTGATCCGCAACGGCATCGAAGCCCTGGACGGCCAAGGGGGCAAGCTGACCATCACCTGCGCGAGCGACGACGAGAATTTCGTCATGAAGGTCTCGGACAATGGTCCTGGCATTCCCAAGGCGATCCGCCGGCGCCTTTTCGAGCCCTTCGTTACGGCGGGCAAGGTGACCGGCACCGGGCTCGGTCTGGCCAACGTCAAGCAGGTGGTCGAGGACCATGGGGGGTCCGTCGCTGTGAGGTCGTCGTCTCGCGGGACTTGTTTTACGGTACGGATACCAGGGGCAATGCGGCCCCACGGCTTGCGGTCCCGCCGTGCTGGAGACCAACGTGACGGGTCGCGCTCGTGAGTGGTGGTAGAGGCCTGTGACGGCGAATGCGGTGAAGGCTGAGCGCAGACACAGAAAGCCGGGCGATCGGGCTCGGCGTACGGTGGCGGGTCGGCTGCTCGTGTCCTACCTGGTCGTGCTTGCGGCCTCTGCAATAACCGTTGGCTGGAGCTTCTCGGCGCTACGAGAGGGCGCCCGGGACGCGACGCTCGTTCGGGATGCCTATGTGCCGCTCCTGATGACGATTGGTGAGGCCTTGGCTGGGCAGAACGTGATGAACACCCAGCTCAACCACATCACCTCGGCCAAGAACCCGGCGGACGTGCGCCAGTGGATCGAGACGGCACGGCGGGTGCGCCCGCTGACCTTCAGGCAGCTGAGAGAGGACGCCGAAACGGGCTTGCCGCCTGCCCTGGATCGCACCGAGCTGCGGGTCCACGTCATGGAACAGATGGCGGCGCTGGAGCGCGAGCTGGCAGGGGAAGGTGACCAGTTCGACCAGCTATTTCAGGCTTTGGCCCAAGGCAACACGGCACGAGCCGAGACGATACGGGACCAGCTGGTCGCCACCGAGACCGACGGGGCAAAGCGGCTTCGGGCGCTCCGGCAACGAGTGTCTCACGAGATGGCCACGCTCACCGAGGCTGCCCAGCGGCGCGAGCGGCGGTCCGTTCTGTTCCTGATCGGTTTGAGCGCCCTCACCCTCGTCGTGGGTGTGTGGACCACCCTCTATGCCCGTCGCGTGTTGGCGCCCTTGAGCGCCGTGACCGAGCGGGCCCGGGCGGTTGCGGCCGGCGATCTGAGCCCTGGTGAAATCGTCGCCACTGAGGACGAGATCGGTGAGCTCGCCAAGACCTTCGAGGCCATGGTTGCGGCGATTCGAAAAGCCCGCGCCGAGCTGGTGCAAGCGGAGCGACTGGCCACCATTGGCAAGATGGCTGCCCACATCACTCACGAGGTACGCAATCCACTGTCCTCAATCGGTCTCAATCTGGAGCTGCTCGAGGAAGAGCTCACCGACGCCCAGTCCCAGGCCGCCGCAACCGGGGCGGATGACGCTAAAGCTCCGCTCTCCGAGGCAAACCAGCTGCTGCAAGCCATTCAGGCGGAGGTCGAAAGGCTGTCCCAAATTTCCGAGCAGTATCTGTCCGCGGTGCGGCAGCCCCAGCCGGCCCTCGCCCGCGAGTGCGTCGGCGATCTCGTTCGCGAGTGCCACGCTTTTCTCAGGCCCGAGCTGCAGCGTGCTGGTCTGAGCAGCAAGGTCGAGGTCACCTCCGATGTGCCGAAGGTAGATTTCGACGAAGGACAGCTGCGCCAGGCGCTCCTCAACCTGATCCGCAACGCTCGCGAGGCCTTGCCCAAGGGCGGCCAAGTGGTGATGCGAGTCGACCGCCGCGACGGCCAGGTGGCCATCTGCATCGATGACGACGGTCCGGGCATTCCAGACGAGGCCCGAAGCACCATCTTCGACCCCTTCTACACCACCAAGCAACACGGCACGGGACTCGGCCTCGCCGTCACCCGCTCCATCGTCGTGGCCCACGGTGGCACCATCAGCTGCGAGCCTCGCGACGGCGGTGGCACTCGCTTCTGCATCTCCTTGCCGGTGCCGAGTTAGCCCGCCACCCCCACCAAGGTCGCGTGTTACCGTGACCAGGAGAACGCGCCTGGAGCGCGCTATTTTGACCAAGCGAAGTGCACGCTAGGCTGACACACGGCATCATGGATCAGAGCGAGAAGGAACTCTGTCACAAGCTGCTTGCTACGCGCCATCTCAGTGTGGCTGAACGTCAGGCGCTTCCCAATGGTCGCGCTCGATTCAGCGTTCTCGTCGTTGCCGTCAGGCAGGCGCTCTCCGAGTCCAATTGGTTCCCCTTCGCGCTCGAGCCCGACCGAGACATCGGAGACGGCGTGGTGCTCGAATCCCGCGACGGCGAATTCTGGGTACACGAGCAACACGAAGTTGGGGTCATGCGGTTCTCCCCCATTCGGTCCTTTGTCGTCTCCGACGTATCCGACGCTGTGCGTGCCTACGTCGACGCGAACGGTGGTGCGCCAATCGATGGGGTGGAGATTGATTGGCACGGGTAGCAGCGCAGCCGCCAGACGTGGGACAATCCGCCACTCCAGCAGGCAGACATGGTGGATAGTTACATCAAATACATGAACGCCCACCCCCCGCGGGCGATTGCAGCGGTGGCTAGCCCACCCGAACAGGCCCGTCGCGAGCACGCGGTCGACGGGTACCTGCACGGGACAATTGTCGCTACAGGCTTGGTGCGGACATAACCCTGGTCAGTCACACTGACTGGCCCAAGTTCTGTCCGCAATTCTCGAGCTTCGAGTGAAACGAGAGTCGAGCCTGTCGAGCCTGTCGAGCCTGTCGAGCGCCGAGAATCGAGCACCGAGAATCGAGAGCTCGGAAGCGTGAGGGAAGTGGGGGCGCTCGGGGGCTCGAGCGCGTGGGGGAAGCGGGGGCGAGCTGGAGAGCTCAGAGCCCCGAGCGCCTGTCGCCGATCACTCCAGCAAATGGAGGATGAGTGCCACCGCCAGGAAGCCGACGACCATCAGGGCGAGGGCACCCACGGTGAGCGCTACCGCAGTGGAGATGCCACGATCCATCGGTGGTGGCGACAGCGAGTCGTGGGCCACGTAGTCCGGTTGCGGGGGCGGATAAGCATCCGAGGGCGCATTGGCCTGCAGTTGTTGGGGCGCGATGTACGGTAGGGGCTGTGAGATGGCCTGAGGTTGAGGCGCCACCAGGGCGCCCATGTGCGCCAGGTCCGGTTCGGTCGTGCTGTCTGGGAGCAATCCGTGGGGGGCCTCGGCGGGTTGGTTCGTCGCGTCTAGGCTCGCGTCTCGTACCGTCGCCGGTATGCGGTCAGTAGTCTCGGCATGCGGGTGCCCATGCGGGTGCCCATGCGGGTGCCCATGCGGGTGCCCAGCGTTCTGCTCAGGTGCCGGGGCGCCTGCTTGGAGCGCGGCGATGTTCGGTCTCTTCAGCAGCACCGTCTGGGCTTCGCTGGATGGGGACGGTTCGTCGATTAACGGGTAAGCCC
>JAUVCD010000004.1 GCA_030590865.1 Myxococcales bacterium
GGTGTCCATCGTCTACCCCCTCGTGGGGCGCCGGGCCGCGCCGGGGCCCCTCGCCCAGGCGAGGGGCCCCGAAGCGGCCCGACGCGCCACCAGGAGTTACACGATGGACACCAGCCCCAGCAGCGTGAGTCCTCTTGCTCACAGCACCGCCGTCCGCCACGAGTCCCCTTCCGCCCCGCGCTCGAACCCCCGCTCGCCCCCGCTTCCCTCACGCTTCCGCCCCCGACCTAGACCAAAACATCGGGCCCGGAACGGGCTCGGGGTAGCGCTCGGGCGCGTGCCCGTGGCGGAAGCGGAAGCGACAATTATCCTGTCACAGGGGGCCACAGTGCTTCCGACCCACACTGCCGCCGTTCAGAAGATGTAGGCGGCGGTCAGGGGGATGGAGATGAGCTGGTCGATTGCTCCGCCTGCGACGTAGCGATCGCCCGGCTCTGGCGCGAAGGAGGAGAAGAGGCGCAGGTAGCGCACTCCGGTGCGGATCTCGAACCCCGCGCCGACCGACAGGCCGATCAAGAGGCCCAGATCGATCCCCGCCAGAGAGGGGGCGCGGAAGCGGTCGTAGAGCTCGCCGCCGCTGAGAGGGCCGACGTAGGCGAAGCTCGGTCGCAGCGTGAAAAGGTCACCCATCGGGAGGGTCGCACCCACACCGACGCTCAGAAATACGTATTCGGCTGTTGCGATTTCATCGGCGATCGCGGCGCCAGCATCACTTTCAGGCTCGATGGTGAAGTTCTCAAAACCGAACGCCCCAGTCAGGGCGAGGGTTGCCGGGCGATCTGAGTCGCTGAGCCGTAACCGGTAGACGAGCCCAGCGCTGAAGCGATTCCAGGTGGTGCTGAACCGCATCGAGTCGTCCTCAGTTCGCGAGGCCAGCCCGAGGGCATGCATGGTGGCCACGCTCAAGCCCAGGTCGCTGGCTACCGGCAGCTGCAAGGTGGCTGCAGGAAACACCACCCCGCTCAGCGACAGCGCTGGGACGCCAAACACCTCGTAGGGACGCAGGTTGTTGCCCATGCCGTCGCTGTAGGAGAAGAAGCGGCCACCGATCTCGAGGCCGGCGCTCACATCGAACAGCTCGCGGCCCGCGCGGTGGGTCACGAAGGACGGCTTTGGGGGGGGCAGCACGTCGTCCTCAGCCGGCGCCGGAGCCGGCTCGGGCGGCCCTTTGGGTTCCGGCGGAGGCGGTGGGGCGAGGGCCTCGAGGGTTTCACCGATGGCGGAGGCGATGGCTGCGATCTGATCGTCCTCGCTGCCTGCCAAAGACACCGGCTCGTCGACGACCGCCTCGCCACTGTCGTTGACCAGCAAGAGCACGAGCTCCAGGTGTCCTCCTCTGGCCCGCAGCCTGCCCAGCACCGCAGCCTCGATGCCCGCCCCTTCGATGGCCTGGTGGATCACCTTCAGCAGCGGGCGCCGCTTGCTCGGCGACGTGAGGGCGTAGCCGATCGGGCCGGGCAAGCCTGCGTTGCGGATCGCGCCGGTGAACTGTTCTGGCTCGATGACCTGGACGCCGGTGGGCACCATCGTGAGTACCAGCTGTCGGGCGTCGTCTGCGCCTCGGCCCTCGATGTGAACAGCGATCCGCGCTTCCTCGGCCTCAGGCGACTGCGCCGCAGCGGATGCCGCCATGGTGGCGAGGGGCACACAAACTCCGACCGTCATGAGGACGATTCGGAGGAGCAGTACGGCTGACCTCCGCACTCTGTCACCCTACCACTGGAGCGCGTGGAGCGGGCAGAGCCATCACTGGGGCGCACGACGCCGGCTATCACGACTGCTCGACTGGCTTTCGATGTTGTCGGGCAAAGCGCCCCCCTGAGGGCCAGCCGGGCCCGCCGGTCGTCCGTTCGAGGGGGCCGTTCGTTGAACGGCCCCCTGGTTCAATTGACGGCCGTGGCAGCGGCTCCGTGCGGGGCCTTGGTGACATGGCCCCCATCCCTCCGGGCAACGCCGTCGATGACCGTCGACTCCACACACGCCTCGAACTGTGTCCAGGTGTCGAACCCCGCCACGTCTCGCCCACCGATGACTCGAACACCGCTTGCCGGCGGAGCGTCGGCGGCTCCGTATGGCTCGGCGTGCTCGTGGGTCGCTTCGAGCCACCCAGCGTTCATTTCGGCGATGGTCCTGAAGCGAGCCTTGGGATCCAGCGACAGGGCTTTGCCAAACCACGCGGTGAGAGCGGCATGGGTTTCAGGTGACAGGCCTGGAAGCTCCAAGGGGGCGACCCTTCCTTCATGGATAGAGACCAGCTGTGCGGCGAGCGACCGGCGCGAGAACGGTAGGCGTCCCGTGATTGCCTGGTAGGCGAGCACGGCAAAGGCCCACAAATCGTCCTGCTCGTCCGCCGGAGCTCCTGTGAGCCGCGCTGGCGACATGGTGGTTTGCTCCAAAGAGGGCACGGTGCCGATCTCCTCGTTGCTAGGCGCGACCTGCGCGAGGCCGACTTCCAGCAGCGTGACGAAGAGCGGTTGCGTTGGCGACAGGAGCACCGAGCCAGCATGGAGATTGCCGTGGATATGTCCGCGACGATGAAGGGATGCCAGGGTCTTTGCGATTTGCGCAAAGAGCGTGCGGGCTTGCCCCAAGGCCTGTGGCCCCTTTTCGCTCAACCCATGGGCTAGCGTCTCGCCGTCGCGCCATTCGGTGATCACAAAGGGCGTGTGGGTCGGGGTCAAGCCGTGGTCCAGCGTGCGAGCAATGTGGGAGCAGCGCGGCATCGTGGTACTCCGCACAAACCGCTTGAAGCGCTCGAAGCGCGCGACGTCGGCTTCGCCAGGTGCGCGATCCACGAACCTCACGACCACCTGGCGGCCATCCACCACGCCCAACCAGGCGTTGCGACCTCGTGCCGAGAGGGGGCCGACGACCGTCAAGTCTTGGACCATGTCGTGTGGGGCATGCTGGCTCATGGTGACCTCCGCTTCGTTTTCCACCGTTCGTAGACTGGTAGAAGCAGATTCTGGGCCAGAACCGATGCCCCGGGAATCATTGCTATTTGTTGCGCAGATGGCCGATTTTGCTATCGGGAGGCCCGGAACCGAATCGTATCGGGGGGGGTGAAAGCAGCCCAGGAGCAATGAGCGCAACCGTCTGTCCGCTGGCGACCGATCCAACGGCCAAGCCTGGTTTCCGCCGCTCATGAAGCGGTCCCACCAGCACTCGCCACGGCCGGACGGCGACGGTACTCGTCGGCAGGTCACCTGCAGCGCAGGCAAGGGCGGGCGGCTGGGGCGTCTCCCCCCCAGCCTGACACCAATTCATGCCATGCGGCCGCCGTGGGGAGATGCATGGCTGGGTCCCGATGGCCGTCAAGATCACTTCCTGCAATGCTTGCCCAACACTGCCGAGCGGTACCAGCATCGCAGCGGAACCGCTCCGACGACCCACCGCAAGGGGCGCAGGCCTCGTGACCATGGGGCACCACCCTGCTGCTCCGGGGGGAGGTTTCGGCGCCACGCCAGTTGCTGGCGCGCAATGTGCATCGCATCCTGGATCTTTCTGCAATCGAGCGGTTCATGAACGGTCACGAGCACGACGAGCCTCCTGGGGACTCCGAGGAGGGGGGGCGCAACGACGAGGAAAACGCCGAAGCGTTTCATGAGGCCACGACCAGGGTCATGGACCGAGGCAGACGCGCCGCCGATCCCGCCGACTTGGCGAAGGGCAACACCGGCGTGTTGGATCCCAATGCGGTGAACCGCCGCGGGCTACCCTTTTCGAAGCTCCGCGGACGTCGCCAGGGAGAGAGGCGGAGCGCAAACAGCGTGTGGAGCAAGGAGCCGTCGATCGACCGAGATGCGCTGCCGAGCGCTCTGGCGCCGAGCTCGGGCCGAGAGTCGCCGCCACCATCCCCAGCTGCGCCTGCACGAGGCAATGCGGTCTGGATCGTGACGCTCCTGTTGCTTGCCCTCGTTGCCGGCTTCCTCGGGGTGCTCTTGCTTGCAGGATTGTGAGCGGCCTCATTTTCAGAACCCAGCACCGAGCCAATGAAGAAGATCACCTCGACGACAAACCACATCGGCCGCCCACAATTTGTGAACCGCCTGGTGGTTGCATGGGCCATCACCCAAGGGCTGGCCTGCAGCCCGCAGCCGCCCTCAGATGACTGGGTGCGCGAGGCAGAACAGGCCATCGTGAACGGATCCCTGGAAGATGGCTGGCCCGGAGTCGGGGCGTTAGTCTTCTCTCACACCTACGACGGCTATGGGAGCAAGGGGATCTTCTGCACCGGGACCCTGATCCACCCTCAGTGGGTGCTCACGGCAGCCCATTGCCTCCGAGAGCCTGGGTTCACCCCGCCCCCGTACATCATCCACTTCTACGTGGGGCAAGACGCCCGCACATCCGGAGTCGGTCTACCGGCCCAGGGCGAGGTCTTGTCCGTGGATGCCATTTTTGCCCATCCTGCTTACGCTTCGGACGAGGACGCAGACATCGCTCTGGCTCATTTGGCACAGCCCGCCGCCAACGTTTCCTACTACTCACTCAACCTGTCCTCCACCCTCGTCGAGTCGGGGCATCCTTCCTTGCTCTACGTCGGATTCGGGGTCGATGACGGCGTGGCGGTGACCGGTCAGGGCATCAAACGATCGACGTCGATGACGATCGACTGGTTTGATGCCAAACGCTACTACAGCCTCTATCTGGGAAGCGGCACCTGTTACGGCGATTCGGGCGGTCCTGGACTGTACGGCGAGGAAGCCAACGGGGTCATCGTCGGCGTCAACTCGAAGCACTACTCCAATGGTGGAGTGGACTGCCAGGACGGCTACGTTGCTCGCACACGAGTGGATACCTACCACCCATGGATCGAAGCGACTCTGGCACAACCGATCCCGTCCTGCTCGAGCGATCCGTCGATGTGTTCCTGCTCTGCCGGTTGCCAACCCGATGGGACGTGTGACTCGACAGCTTGCGCAACGCTGCTGTGCGGGGAGGTTCTGTCTTGTGGCGCTGGATGCGCAGCGGCCCCAAACTGCTTGGTGGCGTGCTACGCGAACGGTACTCCGCAGGCACGAGTGCTCTACCAGGAGCTGTTCGAATGTGGACAGGTGAGCTGCGACGGCCTCGGTGGCGCTGCGTGGAATGCCTGCATCTCGTCCGCATGCAGTCTGGAGCTCGCCGCCTGCGAAGCCGACGAGGAGTCTGCCCCCCCACCTGACGCCGGTTCACCTGATGCTGCCTCCTCGCCCCCTGATGACGCACCGGCGACCGATCCCGACGCAGACCACGAGACTCCTGAAGCCGCGAACGACACGCATGGGTGCTCGACAGGTGGCGGATCGTCGGCTCCGATTGGTTGGCTCACGATGCTGGGGGCGTGGGTCACGCTCCTGCGGCGCCGTGGGCGGAACCCTGCTGCCCAGTCCACCGGAAGCTAGGTCGGGTCGCTGCGCCGGGGCCCTAGTCCTGGGCTTGGGTCCCCAGCGGCTCCGGCGGCGAGAGACCTGTGGACAGCACTTTGCAGGTGACAGCGGACCCATTGCAGCCGCAAACGTTCCCGCCCAGGTCCGTCACCGCATAGGGGTCACCGAACCACTCCTCGCCGTTGAGATGGATGACGTTGCAGAAGAACCGATTGCCGCCGATGTGCACGCTGGTGCCGAAGACGGTCAGTCCGGCCCGCTCGCTTTGCTCGATGAGGTTGTCGCTCAAGGTCACGGCGGTGACCAAGCCGGCTCCGACAGCCACGACGCCGTCGCCGCCGAGCCCATCCGAGAGCTGCGGGTGTGTCGCCCGCACCGTGGTTCGCTCGAGCACCAAGTCTGCTCCGTAAGCGAGCACCCCACTGGTATGGCTGCCCGTCACCAGGCAGTCACGCACCGTGGCGCTGGCACCAGCGCCGACCAGCCCGTCGGTGCCCACGTTCTGGGACACGACGCCCGCCCCCTGACTTTGGGTTGCATCATCTGGCAACGAGTCTCGGACCGCCGTGCGGTCCAGCACCAAATGGGAGTCGCTCGCGGTCACGCCCGAATCCTGGTTGCGCTCGATCCAGCTGTCGCTGATCGTCACGAAAGCTTGGATGCCATCGTCGGAAGGCTGGGCGTTGACGCCCCGGCCGAAATGGCCCTCTGACAGATTCGAGTAGGTGTCCCGAATGATGCAGTCTTCGATGACGATCTGGCCGCCGGAGGTGCCCACAGCGGAGCTGTAGTTGCGCTCGATGATGCAGTCGCGCAGCGTTAGCTGCGCGCCAACGGAGCTGAGCGCGCTGTGGCTTGCGCTGACGCCCCGCCCGAAATAGCCGGTGGTCGGGTGAGGAACCGAGTCACGAATGATGGTGGATTCGATCACCAGCGAGGCCCCGAACACGACAACGCTCGTCGAGGAATTGCGTTCGAACAAGGCGTTCCGGACGGTCGTTTCTCCTGTTAGCCCCGTCGCATCGTCGTTGCGAACGAGCAGGCCGCGACCGCCGTCGCCGCTTGGAAGGGGTACGCCATCACGTACCATGGTCGCCTCGATGGTTGCCGAGACCCCCTTCAGGCTGATGTTTGCTCCCCCGTTGCGTTCGATCAGACTTCCCTGGATCGTCAGCGTCGAGAGCGAGGCGGTGGGCACATCGACCTGCGCATAGATCCCGTAGCCGAGATCCCCAGCGAGCGGCGCGTGGTCGCGAACGATGCTGTCGATGATGGCCGCGCTCGAGCCGTTCACATAGAGTCCGAGCTCTGTGTTGCCTTCGATCAAGCTGCCCGTGATCGTGACGTTCGAGGCTAGCCCCGATGCGCGATCGATGTCCAAGCCGCGATCGTGGCCGTTGCGAATGACCGTGTCTTCGATATCGATGGTGGCGCCACGAACGAAGATGGCGGTGCCGCCAGCTCCCTCGATTAGGCTCCCCCGCACCGCCGTGTCGTTGGCGAGCAGCAACCCCGCGAAGCCGGGTTCGCGGATCCAGACCCGATCCACCAAGCTGCCATCGGCGTCTGTCACCAGGGCTGCTGGCGGCCCGCTGATCGCGAGCCAATGGAGCTGCACGGCAGCGTTCGCCTCGATGGTGGCCAAGGCGCTGCCGCTGCCGACAATCTCGACTAGCGAGGGGCATCGCCCCCAGATGGCCAGCGATTCGTTCACCACCAGGTTCTCAACGTAGCTCCCCTCGGCGATGGCCAGGGTGCCATCGGCCGGTGCAGCTGCGATGGCATCCGCAATGGTCGTCCACGGCTTGGCGCTGGTGCCGTCGCTGTCGCCGCCGGCATAGCTAGCGTCCACGTAGTGGGTGCCCGGTTCGACGGGAATGTCACCCCAAGGCGGGCTGCCGCAGGGGTGGACCTCCCGACAGCTCGTTTCGCCGGGCAATGCCATGAGACCCGGCCCGCAGGCTTGGGTCGGCAAGATTGGCTCGCAGCCGTCATCGGCAGGCTCGAAGCCCGCGCCGCACTGCTCTGGCGGGATGCCGGCGCCCGTGCCGGGCGCCACACAGCTACCGTCCTCCAAGGTGGTTTCACCGATTGCGCAGCCGAGCGGCGGTTGGCCGCCGGAGCCGCCCTCGCCGGTGGTCGAGCCTCCACCGTCGCTTTCGCCACCGCAGCCGACCATGGCGATCGATACGACTGCCGTCCACGCTCGTAAGTCCATCGGCACCAGCCTTCAGTCACGATACCACATGAGAATAGGCGGTCCGATTTCGGCCCTAGGGTCCGAGATGAGCGAGGCGACTAGGCAACCCGAACGGTCGGAGACGGCGACGACCCGATCCCCTTCCCATGCGAAGCGCCGTGATACTCTGAGGTGGATGTCGTCCTACCGCGCTCCTCTCCGAGGGATGCGATGCTCGTTGTTGCTCGTCGTTTGGAGTCTCGCCATGGGCGCAGGCTGCACCGACGAATCTGCAGCCGCCGGGCGCGCTCTAGCAGGCTGGTTCCCAGCGCCTGCTGGGCCAAAGTGGCGGCTGCCATGGCAGCGGTCAGAGCGTGTCTTCCATCGGGCCCTTGACCTTGACCTTCTCCTTCTTCTTCTTGGTCAATGGGGCGACGATACGCCGCTTGGCCGCCGGTTTTTTCTCTAGGGCCGCGGTGGTTTGCCGCTGACAGTCACGGTCACCTAGTTCCTCACAGAGGGCACGAAGACTGAGCAGCTCCGTTTCGTCGATGGTTCCGGCGGCCAGCTTGGCGAGCAGCGACTGTTTGATGGCGTCGTCACCATCCGGTTCGTCCCGCGCGGAGCCCGTTGCGGTCGCCGCTTCAGGGATCACCGTCCCGTGGTCAGTAGCCGTGGCTGTGGCGGTCGGCTGGCCGGACATCGCTGTGCCCGATTCGCTACCGCTGCTCATCCAGAAGCCTGCGACGAAAGCCAGGCTGACCGCTCCAGCGACGGTCACTGCGATTAGCGCGAGCCTCCCCGGTCGTGGCGGCGGCGGCATGGTGTGGCTCGACGGCGACCAGGTCGAGGTCGGGGCGTTTTCATCCAGCAACAGCTCGGCCGAGCGACGGGAGGACCCTTCAACCACCGTGGCGACGTCTCGCTGGACCGGGAGCTGGGGCAGGGACGGCGCCGAGGCTCCGGCGCTCGTCAAGATGTCCACCGTGCGCGAAGCCCGGACCCCTCCGTCGGGCGGGCCGAAAGGGGCTAGCGCGGTGGCGAGCTGGCCGACGTCCTGCCAGCGTTCCTCCCGGTCCTTCTCCAAACAGGTCAAGAGAGCCCGCTCGAGCCCGGTGGGCGCTTCGGGTCGAAGAGCGCGTAGCCGGGTGGGCGGGTCGGCGAGAATCATGGCGAAATGCTCACCTACCGTCGCTGCATCGAATACCGGCTTACCGGTCAGGAGCTTGAACAGGATCATGCCCAGCGACCAGATGTCGGTTCGTACATCCACGTTCCGCGAGCTCCGCAGCTGCTCCGGGGACATGTATTGGGGTGAGCCGAGGGTGGTGTCCGTGTCGGTGAGCGACAACCCATCGGTGCGCGGGTCGAGCTTCATCGTCGCTTTTGAGATCCCGAAGTCGAGCACCTTGACGACCGCCGAGCCATCTGCGGCGGTCACTCGGAACAGGTTGCTGGGCTTCAGATCCCGATGGATGATGCCGTTGGCGTGGGCTTCAGCCACCCCTTCACAGGCCTGGAGGATGTAGCCCACTGCGGTGGGAATCGGCAGCCGGACTGGCTGTTGGACGATCACATCGAGGGCACACCCCTCGAGCAGCTCGAGCACCATATAGGGCAGCCCGGTCTCGAGGCGGCCGAAGTCGAGCAACCGGTTCACATGGGGGCTGTTCAGTGCTCCCACCGCCCGGGCCTCTCGGAAGAAGCGCTTGGTCGAGTCCTCATATTGGGCTTCTTCCTCGAGCATCACCTTGACGGCTACCCGCGCGCCGTCCGAGAGGCGCGTGGCGGCGACCACGGCCCCCATGCCGCCCACGCCGAGGGAATGGCCGACCACGTATTTGCCCGCCACGGTTTCCCCAGGCAGGGGAACCCCGGCCGGGAGTGAGTCGCGGGAGCTGCGCGGTACGCCCATGTCTACTGTTGAGTCTACCCGACCGACTGGTCATCACTCCACGCAGAACGGCTCGTCCTGGCAATCATCGCAGCTGCAGCCCTCCACGCCGGACCCGCAGGTGCCGTCGTGGTTGCAGCCGGTGCAGTAGAATTCGGCGACGCAATCGGGGCAGTAGCACCCTTCGTCCAGGCCACAGTCGTTGTCGTTGAGACACAGACAGGTGGTGGTCAGCAGGCAGTCGACACAGGCGCAGGTTTCGGTGCCGCTGCAGCTGCCGTCCGGTGTGCCGCCGTCGCATGCGATCAGGTTGTCCTGACATGAGGCATTGGCGGCACAATCGCTGCAGCCACAGCCTTCGACGATGGGGTCACACTCGCCGTCGTCGTTGCAGCCGACGCAGAAGTAGCTCGCGTCGCATTCGCCGCACGTGCAGGGCGATGAGCTGTAGTCACAGCTCGCCGCGCCACAGAGGCAGAGGTCCGCTGCGATGCAGTCGGGACAGGAGCAGCTCTCGACGGGGCCACAGGTGCCGTCTGGTGTGCCGCCGTCGCAAGACAGGAGGTTGTCCTCGCAGGTCACCATGTCGGCGCAGTCGGCGCAGGCGCACCCCTCTTCTTCGCCGTCGCACCAACCGTCCAGATCGCACTGATAGGCGCAATAGACCGTCAAATCGCAGTCGTCACAGGCGCAGGGCTCGTAGAAGGCGTCGCAATAGCCATCGTCGCTACACATACAGCTCGGCTCGAGCATGCAGTCACTGCACTCGCAGCTCTCGGTCAGGTCGCAGAAGCCGTCAGCGCTGCCACCGTCGCAGTCGTAGGCGTTGTCGTCGCAGGTTGCCTCGCCGCTGCAGTCCGGACAGCCACAGCTTTCGTGGGCTGGGTCACAGTTGCCGTCGAGGTGGCAGCTGGTGCAGCTCACGTCGTGGTCGCAGTCTGAGCAGAGACAGGTGTCCTCGAAATCGAGCATGCAGAGCTCGTTGGCGACACATCCTCGACCATCGGGCGAGCAACCCGCCGCCACTTTGCATGCATCGCAGACGCAGTCGCTCTCGTCGTCGCAGGTGCCTTCAGGCGGTGCGCTGCAATGCTCGCCACCGTCTCCTCCGCCGCTCCCTCCGCCAGCGCCCCCCGTTGCGGTCGTGCTGCTGCCGGTCAGGTCGATGGTTCCAAGACAGGTGGCCGTTACCGCCATCACTAGCAGGGCGCTCAACCTATGGATCAGCGAGGGAACCATGGCTACTTTGCCAATCCGAAGATGCGATCGCTGTAGTCAACCCAGGCGACAATCGTTGGGCTGCTGGTCGCAGCATAGACGTAGTGGGAGCTGGTGAAGGTGGTGGTCTCACCGGTGTCGAGCGCCACTCGGTACATGCCGACCCGGATGTCGAATACGTTCTCGGTCCAATAGACGTGGGTCGCGTCGGCCTGTACTGCCGCTAGCGGCCGTTTGGACGCATGCACCAGCTCGACCATCCCGCCGCCTTGCTTGCGGGCGATGATGTAGAGCTCGTCGTCTCGGCCGGTCCAGACCAGGGTGTCGACTGAGGCCGTCAGGTTGTCGATGCCTTGGCCAAAGGCAAATACCTCAGCCTCTGCTGGTGATTGGGCCGTGGTCGAGGCTCGCAAGATGATGCTGTCGATACCGGTCTCGTTGCTGATCGAAATCGGCTCTATCCAGAAAGCGTGGTCGCCTACCAGCGCGACGTGATCGACCTCGGCGACGGTGCTCGCCACCTCCTGGGGATCACTGCCGCCGGCGCTCATGACCGTGAGCACGGCGTTATCAGCGTCGTCAGCCATGGCAACCAAGAGTTGGTCGTCAGTCGCCCAAAGGGCGCGATAGGACAGCTCGGGAGCGCAACTGCCACATCCCAGGCTGACCACCAGGTCGGTGCACCACGAGTCCCACTCGGTGTCACAGCAATAGCTGTCGTCAGCGCATACGCAGGTCTCGATGGTGGCGTCTTCAGCGCAACCGGGCCCCCCCTGAGGAAGACAGCAGGGCCCGTCGGCAATCGTCTGGGGCTCGATGATCCAGCTCTGGCCGGTGTCGAGCGCGAGCGCGTGGAGGCGCTCGCGATAGCCGCTTTCGATCCAGCGACCAGTCGTCCAATAGACGTGTCCACCGCCGGTTGCGATCAGGCCCGCGCGGAAGTCGTAGTCGAGCCAACCACAGGTCTGATCGATGGCCAAGACCTCGACCCCGCCCTGGTCGAACGGCGCCCGCATGATCGTTCCAGAGATAGTCTCACAGAAGTAGAGGTGGGTGTCGTCAGCGGCCAGTGACAAGGGGTAGAAGCCTCGATCGACCAACTCGTAGGGTTCGCAGTGCTTGGCCGCACAGCCTCCGCCGAGGCAGCTGTGATCGCAGGCGCCGCAATGGTCCACGTCGGTGGCCAGATCAGATTCGCAACCTGGCCCGTCGTGGCAATCGGCGAAGTTCGGGTCGCAGCCCTCGGTGGCACACTGTCCGTTAGAGCAGTCGGAGTGGCACTCTACGTCGCAGCCGCCACAGTTGTTGCGATCGCTGTTGGTCGGCAGCTCACAGCCGGTGCTGGGATCGCCGTCGCAATCGGCGAAATTGGCTTCGCAGCGGCACCCGTCGTCGTCGCACTCGAGGTGGATCGCCGTTGGGCGCTCGCCTGGAAAGCAAGCGCTAGCTAGCACCAAGCCGGTGGCCACCAGGGGGCGTCCGAAGTGTCGCTTGGGGATCACCAGGTCACCATGACGCGCAGCCCGGGGCTCGGGTCGAGGTTGAGGGTGCCGGTGACCGGATCGTCCTCGGCGGTGAAGGCCAGCGCCAAGCCGGCGACGCCCACGGCGAAGCCGCCGACGAAGGCGATGGTCGCGGCACCGCCCAGGGTGCGCGCCTGGTCATTCAGGTCTGCGCCTGTGGGGCTGCAATAGCCTGCGAAATGTCCTTCAGTTGCGCAGTGGTCATCCGCCTCGCTGCGTTTGGCTTGAGCCACCGCACCGACCACGGCGCCGGCCACGATGCCGGCGCCACCTAGTGCGACCAGGCTCCAGCCACCCACCCGGCGCAGGCTGACCGGGTCGGGCGGCTCTTCGCCCGGCTCGGCGAGCACCAGGGCCACCGCCACGGTCTCTTGGGCCTCGACGGATAGGTGTCGCACCGTCGGTTGCCGGTTGGCCTTCTCGGCGACCACCGTGTGCCGCCCCGGATCGACCTGCACGACAGCGCGCCGACCGACGTCGCGAAGCAACTCGCCGTCGAGGCTCACCCGGACATCCGACTCGGCGACGGTAATCTCCAGTCGACCGACGAACCGCTCGAGGTCGTTCAGGATCCCCCGTAGCTCGGCCTCCCGGCTCGGATCTGCTTCTGGGTGCGCGAGGTATCGCTCGTAGGTCACGACCGCCTCGGCATTGCGTCCCACGTAGCGCAGGCTGGTGCCGATGTTGAGCAGGAGCTTGGGGCTGGAATAGAGCTCGTAGGCGGTTCGGAACTTGAGCAAGGCGGCGCCGAAGTCACCTTCACCCGCTAGCCGGTTGCCCTCGGTCAGCAACTCTTGAGCCTTCTGCTTGAGCGCATCAGAAGGCGCGGCGGTGCTGATGACCGACAGGAGCATCAGCACCAGTGTCGTCACGGCAACGCTGAGGATCCGGGCAAGCATGTTAGGTCGTTTTTCCTCCACCGGAGGGTATCACGAAGCGGCGCGGCGGGCCTGGGAGCGGTAGCTCAGGACGGAGGCACAGTGGGGCGCGACGGCAGACTTTGGGAGCCGCACCGCAAAAAAGGCGCTAACGAGGATGACGTGCCATCGGGAGGAGACAAGCTGGCCGACCGGTTGCCTGAAGAGGGGGTCTCGCTCGGTGCGTTCCAGCTGGTCGAGCCACTGGCGGCTGGCGCCATGGCGCAGGTGTGGCGCGGCCGCCACCGGGGCACCGGGCTGCCGGTGGCGGTGAAGGTGATGACCGGCGCAGTCGCCAGCGCCCCCGCCTATGTGCTCGCGTTCCGAAACGAGGCCGAAGTGGTGGCGCGGCTGCACCATCACGCCATCGTCCCGATCTACGACTTCGGTGACCTGCCCGCTGACTGTGCCCAGCAATGCGGGGGCGCGTTCGAAGCTGGTGTCCCCTACATCGTCATGGAGCTGGCGGCTGATGGGTCACTGGACAGAGGCCACCACCCCACCCACTGGCAGGCCCTCAAGAGGCTGCTGCTCTCGCTGCTCGAAGGGCTCGGCCACGCTCATGCGCGAGGTGTCATTCACCGCGATTTGAAGCCGGGAAACGTGCTCGTGGCTCGCGGAGACTCTGGCACAGTGCAGTTCAAGCTCGCTGATTTCGGTCTCGCCCATGGGCAGCGTGACGATGGTGCTGGTGAGCATCACGCTTCTTGGGCTGCCAGTGGCACGCCTAGCTTCATGGCGCCCGAGCAATTCAAGGGCGAGTGGCGCGATCAAGGACCCTGGACCGACCTCTACGCCTTGGGCTGTTTGGCCTATGCGCTGACGGCCGGCCGGCCGCCATTTGAGCAGGACGACCTGCAGTTGCTGGCCCACGCTCACTTGCGTGAGTCACCGCCGCCGATCAAGCCGCTCTTCCAGGTGGCCCATGGCTTCGAGGGCTGGCTCTCCGTGCTGCTCGCCAAGGCCCGCGAAGACCGCTTCGTTCGAGCGGCGGATGCGCATTGTGGGTTGTTGGAGTTGAAGGACGGCCACCTGACATCCCCTTGCGAGCTGCCCGGTGGGGCGCAGAGCGGGGGGCTCTCGATGGATAGGACGCCTTCGGGCACCATCGAGCTACCCGAGGCGGTCGTCACCTCTGCCAGCCAGGCCGGCACGGTGGAGCTGCCCGAAGAAGTCGTCTCGGCCGCGAGCCAGTCTGGCACGCTGAGCCTGCCGGAAACGGTCGTCTCAGTGGCTAGCCAGTCTGGCCCGGTAGAGCTGCCCGAGGCGGCCGGGTCGGATAGTGGCCATACCAGTCGGCGGGCCGTATCACCGACGCTAGTGGAGCGACGAGCGCCCCGGTTGCCGGCGGACTGGCGCCGGCGTGAAGTGGCGGACCGAGGGTCGGTCGTCGGGGCCGGGCTAGGCATCTTTGGGTTGCGCGCCATCCCTCTGGTCGATCGAGATGGGGAGCGTGACACCCTCTGGGCGGCCCTTCGCGCCGTCCATGAGGAGCGGCGCCCGCGGGCGCTGGTGGTGCGTGGCGCTGCTGGTGTCGGCAAGAGCCGCTTGGTCCGCTGGGTCGCCGAGCGAGCCGACGAGGTCGGAGGGGCAACGGTTCTGCGAGCCTTTCACAGCGCTCGCGGCGGGCCCGGTGACGGCCTGACCCCGATGGTCGCGCGCCATCTTCGCTGTGATGAGCTGCCGCGGGACCAGGCGGCAGTTCGCATAGGAGCGCAGCTTCGCGAGCTCGGTGATGACGATGGGCTGCTCGCCGATGCGCTCACCGAATGGTTGGCGCCTCAGTCGAAGGAATCGGGAGCCCACCTGATGGAGCAGATCCGGGCCAAGGCAGAAGAGCGGCATCGTGTTCTCCTGCGGCTCATCCGCCTGCTTGCTTACGAGCGTCCGCTGGTCCTGCTAATCGACGATGCGCAATGGGGCATTGATGCGCTGCGCTTCACGCGCATGCTGCTGAGCGACGCAATTGAAGAGACGCCGATTCTCGTTCTGCTCGCGCTACGGGACGAGGCCTTGCACGGTCAGCTGCTCGAGCAACGGGAGCTCGAGCAGCTGCTGAGTGACCCCAATGCTCAAGTGGTCCCGCTGGGTAAGCTGTCGCCCACCGATCATCTCGCGCTGGTCGAGCAGCTAGTCGGACTCAGTGGCAAACTGGTGCAGCGGGTTGCCACGCGGACTGATGGTAACCCGCTCTTCGCGGTGCAGTTGGTCGGTGATTGGGTCACCCGCGGTCTGCTGGTTGCAACCGACACCGGTTTGGTGTTGGCCGATCGCACCGGCGACGATCTCCCAGACGACATTTACGCCCTCTGTAAGGCCCGCATTCACCAGGCGCTAGGCGCCCGTTCAGCGGACGATCAGCAGGCTCTCGAGCTCGCTGCGCTGCTCGGTGAGGTCCACGAAGAAGAGTGGGAGATGGCGTGCCAGGTCGCCAGGATCTCACCGAGCCCGACGTTGCTGGATGGAATGGCTCGTCAAGGTTTGCTCGAGCCGGGCGTGGGCAGCTGGCGCTTCACCCACGGGATGATTCGCGAGAGCCTGGAACGACAGGCGAAGTCTCAGGATCGCTGGCAAGGCCACAACCAGGTCATCGTGACGGTGCTGCGAAGCATCTATCCTCTGCGCACGCCCAATGTGGCCGCGCGCCTGGCGCGCCATTTGGTGGCCGCCGACGCTCTTTACGACGCCCTCCCACACCTGCTCGAAGCGGCGCGAACTTTGCGGGTGGAGGGAGACTACGACCGGGCGCTGGCTATGCTCGATGAGCGAGGTGCGGTGCTCAACCGCCTGGGTGTGTCGGTGGTCGATCCCCAGCGTGCCGAGGGTGACTTGCTTGCCGCACAGGTGCATCTCGACCGGGGGGCATTCGATCACGCCGAGCGAATCTCCGCGCAGGTGCAGCAGTACAGTCGCAGCGAGGGCTGGCCAGCGCTCGAGGCCCGAGCTGCGCTGCGACTGGGTACCGTTTTCCTCGCACGGGGCGACTACGACTGGGCCCTGTCGCTCTTCAGCGGTGCCCTGTCCACCTTGCGTGACTTCGGAGATCGGCAGGGCGCCTTCGAGGCCCGGACTGGCGTGGCCGAAGTGCACTACTACCAAGGCTCACGGGAGAGCGCCGAGCGCGCCTATCGAGAAAACTTGGCGCTTGCCGAAGAGCTCGGTGACCGGCTGGCCGTCGCCGAAACTCGCTGGGGTTTGGGCTACGTGGCCATGTGGCAGAGCGACATGGCTGGGGCACGAGAGCACTTCGAGGCCATGCGCGACATCTTGGTTCGTCGGGGCGCTGCCTTCCGTCTCGCTGACTGTTTCAATGCGCTTGGCGAGCTTGCCCGGCTAGGCGGGCAATATGGGGAAGCGGAGCGCTACTACCGTGAATCGCTTCGTCTCAACGAGGCTAACGGTTCGGCGAGTACGCTCGTCAATCGTCTCAACATTGCCATGACACAATTCGCTCGGGGCCAAACCGAGCCCGTCGCCAGCGCGCTCCCTGGCCTCATCGTTGCTGCCCAGAAGAGCGGTCGTCACCAGGACGGGGCCATGGCGCTGACGCTGGCCCTGGCGGTGGGCGCCACCGGTCTCCACTGGGAGCAATGGGATGCTCAGTTCGTTGCGCTGCACCGGTTCCTCGACGATACGGGCTTCGCAGATGGCGATATCGCCATGCTGCTGGTCCAGGCGGGCACCGCAGCCAAGCAGGTGGCCCCAGGCCGTGCTCGGCAGGCGCTCGAGCTAGCCCGTGCACAGTGGCAGGCGCTGGGGCGGGCTGATCGAGCCGCCGAAGCCGAGCAAGCGCTCAGCGGTCTCCGAATTGACGGGGACTAGCCAGGAGGTGAGACTCTTTCGACGGCGAGATCGGTCGCCGGACACCAGTCTGCGGCGCGCCAGTATGGACGAAAGCGAGACAAAAGCCGGGGCGCTGCTCCTGTGGGGGGACGGTGGCGCTTGGCGGCCCGTGGTGGATCGCTCCAGTCATCTCGCAGCAGTCTCTGTCCCGTGCGTGACGGCCACGGCGAGCTCCGACTCGGTCACCCCATAGAGTCGTCTGACCCGCTTGTCGATCTGTGCCTGAATCTTCGCTATCGAAGTCCGGGTCCCGGCCTGTTGTTGCGCCACCTCCAGGCGCTCCGCTTCGACCTTGCTCAGGGACGTCGCTGCGAGGTCGCCTAGCTGCGACTCTTGGGTGTCCAAGTCTCGCGTCAGCTCGACCAGCTGGTCTGCCAGGGTCTCCAGCTGGCGGGCGACATCCCCATGGGTCTGTGGGTCGTAGTGGGGGATCGGAAGGCGCTCGACCTGGTTCTTCGGCAGGAAGTACTTTCGGCCCCGGCGACTTATTTTGAGCGCAAAGTAGGCCGCCATTACCTCGGAATTGAGGAAGCCGAGCAGCACCCGGGGTGACCAAGATGGTTGCCTTGGCTTGATGAGGTAGACGTTGGCCTCGGCGACCAACCCCCGAGGCGCGTAGGCGAACTCGTTTGATGCCGGCCACTTGGAGCAGGCGATCAGCTCGCCGTCAAACAAGCTCTCCTCCCGCGGCCAATGCAGAGAGAACCACGGCAGCTTACCCTGTTGGCATTCGCGCTTGTGCTCGAGGATGGGGCGAAAGCGCTTCAGATGTCGACCTACCGCGGGCAGGCTGTCGAGATCGGTGTCTTTCGTCACGTACAAGAGGTTCGTTGCCGGTTCCTTCGCCACGTACTTGCGAATGTCCGACGCCTTGACCAGGGGTTTGACGCATCCTCGTTCGGCCTGGGATAGGTCCAGCCCGTCCCGCTCACTGTCGGTCAGACAGAAGATGCCCTGGCCTAGCCCAATATCCGCTTCCTTGACCTCGACAGCCGAGAGCAGTTTCAGGTTCCGGCTGCTCACCCGGTCTGCGCCGGTGACGATGCCTTGCCGCACCGACCAGCTTTCGCCCAGCGGGGGCAACTTGCTCAGGCGCTCGACCAAGGCGGCTGCCTCGCTGTGGAGCCTCAGCGACCAGGGCCCCGCGGCAAGCGCCTCATTGTCGGTCGCGCTGATGAACACAGAAATGAGCTCGTCGTCGTAGCCCGGTGCATCGGCGTGCTCGCTGATGTGGGCACAAAGCCTGTCGAGGGCTTGATCGGTGGACCGAGCCTCTGGCGCACCTTTCACGTGCACGACCGTGATCGGGCCTGTGCGAGGCTCCGAGCAGCGCCGCTCGAGCACGAAGACCATGTTGGTCTGTCCTGGAGCGTGCCGAAATAATCTGACGTCGTCGAAGAACACGACCGACAGAACGACCGCGTGGCTGGCCACGTACTCCCTGAGCGATTGCGCCCCATCCGCCTCGAGCCAGTAGCTCGTCGTGATGAAACCGAGCCTTCCTCCTTCTTCCAGCTTGCTCAGGCCGAGAATGATGAAGAAGTACAGGTAGTCCATCTTCCCCCGGTAATACTGTTTCCAGTAGGGGAACCGTTCCAGCGTCTGTCGAAACAACTCTTTGTGGTCGTCCTCGCGGATATAGGGAGGGTTCGCGCAGCAATAGGAGAACGACGCATCATCATTGAGGTCTCGCAGAAGCTGCTCTTTGCCAACATCTCGTGGGTTGATGGCGTGATCGATGCCGAGACGTGCCTCCTCGTCCTCACTCAGCGGTGGAGACGCCGGGGTATGCAGGCGCAGCGCATTGCACTGCACCACGCCCATGGTGGTCCGGGTCTCAGGTGCATTGCGATGATGGTCCGACCATTGCTTGATGACCGGAGTGAGCTGAATCAGCAGGTTTGCCTCGGTCACGACATAGGCGAACGGGCTGATCTCTGCGCCGCGGAAGCCATTGATGACCGCGGTTCTCAACGCCGCGATGTCGTCATGACTATCGTAGTCAATGCCGCCGTGCAGGCGCAGCCTCCGAATGGCTTCTGAAAGGAAGCGCCCCGAGCCTGTCGCGGGATCGAAGACTTTGCGCACTTGGCGTTTCTCGGACAATCCCTCGTGTTCGAACCGCCACATGGCGCGCGGGTTGTCATAACCGACCAAATCCCAAATGAGGCGGACGACTGGGGCCGGACTGTAGTATTGCCCCTTGGTCTTCTTATCGACCCGATCGAGCATCTCTTCGTACACCGTGCCGAGCACATCGTGGTCCAGCCGCTGCAATGGAAAGTCAGCGAGAATATGAAGGACCTCGGTGAGCGTGGCTGGCGACGATTGGTACCATGTGTAGTTGTTGGGCGTGGTGAACAGCCACGCGTGGTGCCGCCCGGCGAGGGAGAAGGCCTCGCGCAGCACTTCTTCGATTCGCTGGTCCCGGCATTCGAGCGAGCGGCGCAGCTCATCGCCGTAGAGCACATTGCGCTCCATGAAGCGATGATCCCCCCAGAAGCGCACCAGCAGGATGCGAATGAGCGCGAACCAAGCGACACGATGGTGATACGTCCGCAGGGCACGGCGACCGAAAGGAACGGTGGTCGGCGCCGTCAGCAGCGCCTTCAGATCAGCGTCCTTCTCCTGCGGCTGCGGGGCATAGCCGAGCTCCACGCGGGTGTTGAACAGCTCTGCCTCGATTCGCGCCTGCCTGGCGGTATCGATCCGGCGCTCGACGTCTTTGACAAGTGCAGTCTGATGGGTACGAACGTCACGAACGAGCAGCCGCAGAATGCGATGAAGGGCCTGGCGGAGATTCTTCGGCCTGAGTTCCTCCTTGCCCGTCCACGGCGAGAGTTGCGTCAACGCCTTCAGCTGTTCTTCGGTGCTGAGCTCTCGGTGGGCGAAGGCCGCCACGAAGCGTAGGAAACAGCGGGTGTTTTCTGAGTCGAGGCAACGATCGCCTAGCTCACGGTACTCTGTGTAGAGCCTGCTGAAGCTGAAATCGTAGCACCCTGTCTCGAGGTCCCTGCCTGCCTCGTAGACCGTGGCCGCCCGCATGTTCAGCATGATCCAATAGCGGTTCTGGACCGAATGGATGGCCCGTTCGCCCTGCGGGCCCGGTTGGACCAGGTCCACAACGTCGCTTCCCTTGGTGTCGAAAACGAAGGGGTGAGTTTGGCGATCCGCTGGCACGAAGCGTGGGCTGTCGTCGGAGCCGCCACTGAGGTCCCCATAGAGCGTTACACCAGGGTCGAAGCCGAGTACGCGGGTGGCGAAATTGCGAAACAGTACCGGGCGGATGAGCGCGACTTCATCCGGTCGAGCCCCGGTCATGTAGCTCAAGTAGTCGTAGGCCTTGCCATTGGAATGGGCGGCATAGTCCGGCTGATCGAGAATGCTGATCGTGTCCCGGATGGCTCGCTTGTGGTCCATTGGAGACTGCCAGCCCGCGTTGACCGGACCCGTTGATTGCCGTAGAGGCCAGGCAATCGAAGCTCGAGTATCAGTTTCTGGTGCAGCTGACAAGCAAGGCCTGAGCCCATCATTTTTCCTCCAATGCCCACCTCCGGCTGGGCGTGATCAGGTGCCGAGGAAGGTGGCTCGTGGCGGCGGAGGACGAGTTGTCGGGCCGGTAGTCTGGAGAGGGAACCGTGCTTGCATCACTCGAGCTGTGGCTCCACAATCGGTGGCGCCGGCGGCACCGGACACCGGTGGGTCGGTGGGAGCGGGTGTCGATCTGCAGAGAGACTCGGCGATGAATCTGGAAGAGCTGTGCCAAGCGGGCGAACAGGCTGACGCCCATCTCGAGGCGGGGCGTCTCGAAGAGGCCGAGGAGGCCTACGTCAATCTGCTGAACCGGATGATCGACGATGAGGAGATCCAGGCGTTCGTGCTGGCCAAGCTGACGCTGGGGCTCTTGGTCACCGCGCTGCAGCAGGGGAATATCCCGGCGGCCCATGAGATCTGGACCGCCAGTGAAGAGAACGACCCGTTCTCATTGGGGATCCAGTGCCTCGAGAACGCTCAGACCGCGGACCACGACTTCATCGTCTACTTGTTTGTTGCTGCCTTCCTGCACTCACTGGGAACGGAGCCGGCGGAGGCCGAAACGGCAGTCAACGACTACATGTCCAGAATCTGCGGCTACGCAGCCAGCGAGAGTCCTGAGATGCTCCCGATGGCGGTGAACAACTGGCGCCAGCACTTGATCGAGATCTACGAGGATCGGGAGATCCCTCCGGAGGCGATGGAGCAGGTCGAGCGGGTGGCCGAGGGGTTGGACGAGCCCGTGGTTTCGGGGCCCATCGGGTTGCCTTTGCCGGCGCCTTGGACCCTCGAGCTCGCCGAGGAGGCCGAGGAGGCCGAGGAGGCCGAGGAAGCCGAGGAGGCCGAGGGCGACGAGGGCGACGAGGGCGCCTAGCCCAGCCGAGGAGGACGACCCGTGGGGTTGTGGCGATCGACGGGCGCGCCAGGCGAGCGGCGGGGCGCAGCCCGAGGCGGCCAGCGAGGCTCAGACGCCCCAGTTGGGGCACCGCGGCCTGCCAGATCGACCAGGCACCCAGTGGCCATGGCCCCGGCCGAACCATGGGCGTGAGGGGCCGATTTATGGGTGCTGCGGGTGCTAAGTTGCCGATCGTGGTGGGGTCCATGGGGGCCAGCTCGACCCAGGCCTCGGGGTGACCGTCCCCTAGTTGGCCAGGTGGTTTGTCCGAGAGTGCGAAAACCTGCGCACCGATTAGCAATTTCGGCTACATAAGGTTTGAACGTCGATCGTTCCCGAGAGGCGGATACTCGTGGGCGCGATGGTCGGAGAAGAACATGGCAGACTCAACGGCCGCTCGACCCGCGAAGGGGCGGACTGCGCGCAGCCGCGACTCGAAGCGCGAGTCGTTGGGCTCTGCTGGAGATCAGGAGCTCGAGGATGCTTCTGAGGGGTTAGCCGCAGAGGACATCGCCATCGTCAGTCCCACCGCCCGCTTCACTAAGGTCTCCGATCGGATTGCCGCCGAGGAGGGGAAACCAGCCAAGAGACTCCCTCCTGGTGGGGCCGAGGCAGCCCGCGCCGCCGCCGTCGATTTGCGCGCGAGGTCTACGGATCCGGTACGGATGTACCTGCGCCAGATGGGCAGCATGTCTCTGCTCACCCGCCAGGGCGAGGTCGAGCTTGCCCAGCGGATCGAGGTCGGCCAGCAGCGGGTTGCAGCCGCAACCTCCGCCTCGCCGGTCGCGGTGCGTGCGGTCATCGCGACAGGCGACAAGCTGCGCAAGCACCAGCTCCGGGTGAAGGATCTGATGCGCGCCGAGGACACCGAAGATCCTGATTTCGATGAGGATGAGGCAGACCGTCGCATGCTGCGGGGCATTGACCGGATCAAGCGGGCTGCCAACAAGAAGACCCAGCTGATGGCGGATCATCGAGCCACCCGGGTCAAGGCACGGCGTGGCGAGATCGAAGTCGAGCTGGACGCTTACGGGCCGAAGATGGCCGCCATGATCGAGAGATTGCGGCTGAACAAGCAGGCCACCGACACCCTGGTGACGGCGCTCAAGCAGGTCATGTTGCGGGTGGACGAGCTGGAGGGCGCCTCCCGTGCCTACCAGCAGAGCAGTGGTCTCGAGCGCCCGGACATTCTCCGACTGCTGCGAAAGGTGAAGGGCGACGCTCGTGCCGAAGGGAGGCTCGCCAAGAAGCTCGGCGTCGTCCGCGCTCAGCTGGGGGATGTCGAATCCGCCGTGAAGCAGACCACCCTGTCGCTACGGGAGATCGAGGAGGAGCTTGGCTGCGACATCAGCGCGCTCAAGGCGACCCACCGCGAGGTCATGGATGGCGAGCGCATGGCGGAGCAGGCGAAGGCCAAGCTGGTCGAGGCCAACCTCCGCTTAGTGGTGTCGATTGCCAAGAAGTACACCAACCGAGGCTTGCAGTTTCTGGATCTGATCCAGGAGGGCAATATCGGGCTGATGAGGGCGGTCGACAAGTTCGAGTACCGCCGTGGCTACAAGTTCTCGACCTATGCCACGTGGTGGATCCGTCAGGCGATCACCCGCGCGGCGGCCGATCAGGCGCGCACCATTCGCATTCCGGTCCACATGACCGAGGCGATCAACAAGCTGGTTCGCACCTCCCGTTATCTCTTGCAGGAGTTTGGGCGCGAGCCCACACCTGAGGAGATCGCTGCTGCGATGGACCTGCCGGTGGACAAAGTGCGGCGGGTGCTCAAGGTGGCCAAGGAGCCGATCTCACTGGAGACGCCGATCGGTGCAGAACAAGACGCCCACCTCGGCGATTTCATCGAGGACAAGAGCGCGCCATCGCCGGCCGAAGAGGTCGTCCACATGGACCTGGTCGAGCAAACTCACCACTTGCTCCAGACGTTGACCCCCCGGGAAGAGAAGATCATTCGCATGCGCTTTGGCATTGGCGAAAAGAGCGACCACACCCTCGAGGAGGTGGGGCGGATCTTTGACGTGACCCGGGAGCGGATCCGACAGATCGAAGCCAAAGCCTTGAGCAAGCTTCGCCATCCGAGTCGCTCGAGGCAGCTGGCGAGCTTTGGCAGATCATCCGCCCCTGGCGACCAGACGCCAGAATAGCTGGGTGCCGCCATCGCGACCCTGGGTCTGGTGGCTAGTGCGGGCTAGTTCGTCCCACCGCGGTGACGCTCGCTAGCGGCGCCCTGGGTCACCAAGGGCAGAGCGTCCGGGCTAGGATGCTGAGTCCTTGCGGGCCATGGTGAACAACGTTCATCATTTTCCTGACGTCGCCCCTGACGCCGACTATGGTTCCGGCATGAACAAGGTTCACGGTCTTTTTGCGGGTCTCCTGGCGCTGACGTTGGTGGCCAGTGCCGCGTGTGGCGACGATGCTTCAAACAACCAGACGACCAGCTCGACCAGTAGCACAGGAAGCGGTGGCACCAGTGGCGGCGGGCAGGGACCTGGCGGCAGCACCAGCACTAGCAGCAGCAGTAGTACGAGCGGTGCCGGGGGAAGCGCCTGTGACACCTGGCTGGTGACCTATGATCTCACCGGTAGCGAATTCGTCATCGATGCCTTCATTGACTTCACCATCACCTGCCAAGAGCCCCACAACGAGGACCACAACATGGGGCCTGGCACGCTCACCTTGCGCTTTGCCGACGACGCCGGCGCGCCGGCGGTGGCGGGCCCGGTGACGATTGTCCACTACCACATGACCCAGAACTTCGTGACCGGCAACAACCTCGCTTCGGTCACCACGGCGCTCGAGACGACCGCCGCCGATGCTTGCGGTGCGGCGACTGGCGAGCTTACGGGAGCGACCTTGACCTGGAGTCCTGCCACCATGCAGCCCTACTGTCGGGACGGGCAGGTGAGCTGCGAGGGCGTGGCTTGCGGTACCATGGGATCGCCACCCGCAAACCAGCCGCTGGTGTTCGACAACGACTGCTCCGAGCCCTTGCCGCTCGACGCGTTCGAGTTCACCAATGGCGTGGGGGCGTTCACCATGGTCGCGGTGGTCACCTCGCAGGACAGCAATCAGACCACCTCGATGTCCTTAGTGGGAACGCAAACGACCATGGAGCTCGATCCCGCGACACCCGCTTGCGCTTGTGATTAGCAGCTGCTCCATTAGGGAATGGCAGCTGCTGTCAAGAAGCGTGCCATCTGCCGCTGCTACCCCGAGTTGGCGGCAGGCTGACCCGCCGCCAGGCGGTGCTTGGCGGTCCTGTGCTTGCCGCTCGTGACCCCGGTCGCGGGCCACCATTCACCTCTGATTGACGCGCGATCCAGGTTGCTGGAGAACTGACTCTAGCGGTCCAGGTCGTGGGTGGCGCGATGCGCTGCTTCGAGGTGTCCACAACAGGTAGGCCAACCAACGATGAGTAGTATCAGCATCCGCACGGACAAAGACGACTACACTGGCGGAGAACTCGTCATAGGGGCCGTGGTGTTGGAGCTCGATGAGCCGATCCCGGCTCGTGGGGTGCGCATTCGGTTCTCTGGTTCCGAGCGCGCCCTGTGGTCGGCCGCACCGGGTCGCGACCAATCTAATTACGTGGACGAGCGCAAGCTCTTCGACACTGAAGAGACGCTGCTCGGCAAGCCAAGCCTGGCCTTCGGTGAGGTGCTCAAAGACGCACTCAAAGGGCTCTTCTCGAAAGACCATTACCAGGTCATCAAAGCCGGCACCCACGAGTACTCTTTCTCCTTCGAGCTGCCGGAAGGGCTTCCAGGGGATTACGAGTCTCCTCGCGGCTCGTCCATTCGTTACGAGCTCACCGCCTATGTCGACGTTCCTTTGCGCATCGATTTGGAGGCGTGCAAGCGGCTGACGGTCTACGAGACGGCCGACCAGAGCGATGTCGAGCCGGCTGGGGCAGACCACAGCCGAACCTTCATGTTCGAAGCTTCGGCGCCCCTCGATTTGTCGGTCGCACTCGACCGTCAGCATTTTGTTCCCGGGGAGAGCACCAGCTGTCACGTGACGGTCTGCAACAAGTCGTCCAAGACCATTGAGGCGATCCACCTGTTGGTACGACAGATCGAGGATCTGGTGGTCGATGGCATTGCTCACGAGAACAGCTTCGACGTGCCAGCGACCAAGGTTCGGGACCGAGAATTTCCGCAGGGCGAGTCGGTCGATTTCGATATCCCGGTCGAGCTACCCAAGCATCTATACGCGTCGATACCCTCAGGGGTCTTGGTCAAGGTTCGCTACCAGTTGGTGGTCAAGCTCGACATCCCCTGGGCTCGGGACCTCGAGGTCGGCGTGCCGCTGGTTCTTCACGAGAAGGCGGGCATGCCCAGCGGACCGACCGCTGCCTGATCAACCCGCGGTGTCGACGTCGTCGCCGACGAGCTTGCGCAGGTCCTTTTCGATCTTGGCTCGATAACGTCTCACCAGGGCTCGGTTGGCCATGATCATATCGAGCTGGCGTGTGTGGATGGTCAAATAGCCCAATAGCTTGAGACGGCTCTTCATGAAATCCGGGCCATAGTTCTCGATGCGTGCCAGCAACGAGTCCTCCTTCACGTCGACGCGGAAACCGAAGGTCTCCAATATCGCCTGAACGAAGAGAACCCTGTTGAGCCGGCGGTCGTAGTCGGCCGCACCACCTTTGAAATGGAAAGCGACGTAGTTCTCGGTGGGTCGCTCACTGACCAGGGCTTCCACGGTGGAGTAGTGAAAACCCAGCCTGGAGGTGAAGCTGCAATAGTTCTTGGACACCATGAAGTAGTTCCGGTCGGCGTAGCGCGAGCGCACGCCCAAGGTCAGAGCCGGGTTCCTGGTGGCCTCGAACATGACGGACATGAACCCGCCGCCATCCATGGCCGGTGGCCCTGCCCAAGGCACGGCGATGACTCCCTCCCAGAGCGCCAACATGGGAATCGAGGCGATGTTGTCCAGCTGGACGTATTTGCCCTCCACTTCTTCGTAGAAGCCGTCGTCCAGGTTCAGGACCCACCATTGCATCGCGACCTCGCCGCGCAGCTGTTTACTGGAGCGCTCTGGAAAGCGATGGTCCTTGCCGAAGCGGAACATCTCCTCTACCGCCTTCTCGTGGCAGAAGCGCGTGAGGTCGTGCAACGTTCGGCAGTTGTCGGACTTGAATTCCGGGGCGTCGGGGTCCAATAGGTTCAGCGGGACGATGTGATGAGCGGCTCGTTGCAACACCTCGTAGACCGGACTTCCCTCCATCCGGTTAGGCGGCTTGGACCCCCGGTGCAGTAGCGCCTCGACCTGTCCGCGAAGTACACGGGAGTTGTCCGCGTCGACGGTAACCAGGGCTCCCTGGGAGAGGTCATCGAGCGCCCCGGCGGCACCGAAGATCGCCGGGATATCCAACTCCCTGGCCACACTGGCCAGATGGCTCGCCATGCTGCCGTGCTCAGTGACGACGGCCGCCGCCCTGGGAAGAAGGGGGGCCCAGCGGGGTAGGGCTTGGGCTGCCACCAGCACGCCCCCCACCGGAAACTGCAGGGCGTCGGCACCCCGCGCGACCTTGAAGACCGGACCGGAGCCTGCCCCCGGGCTAGCGGTGACGCCTCCCTGCACGATGATGCGGTCCGGCTTCACGGTTAGCTTTGCAGGAGGCTCACGGGTCACCAGCCCCAGCGGCCGGCATTGGAGCAGCCATAGGTTACCGTCCTCGGCTAATGCCCATTCGATGTCCTGCGGCGCGTCGTAATGCTCCTCCAGCTGTTGCAATAGCCGACCGACTTCCAGGGCCTGTGCATCGGTCAGGGAGGCTTGGCACTGCTGTTCGGGGGATAGGGCCCGTCGCGCCACTCCTTCCTTGCCGCGGCATTCGTAAGTCAGCGTCTTACAGGCAATCTCTCGCTGCACAATCACGGCGACGTCATCCCGAGAGATGACGAACAAATCGGGGGATACCGAGCCGTCGACCACGCATTTGGGCAAGCCCCAGGCGGCGTTGATCACCATGGTGCGTGCCGTCATGTCCACTGGATTCCGGCTGTAGCCGACGCCGCCGGATACTGGGTTCACCATGCGCATCACGCCGACACACATGGCCACGTCTCTATCCCGGATGCCGCGACTCCGTCGGTAGCTTATGGCGGGCAAGCTGTACTTGCTGGCCACAATTTCTTTGTATGCCTCGACAATGCTCGCAGCGCTTACGTGGAGGATGGAACGGTACTGCCCCGCAAAGGACGCGCCGGGCTGGTCTTCACCCAGTGCGCTGCTGCGCATGGCAACCTCGACACCCTTGCCTTCCGTCTCCTCCAACCGTCGATAGTGCTCAGTGATGGCTCCGGTCACGTCGGCAGGCACTTCGGCGTTGATGATCAACTGCTGAAGCGAAGCGCTGAGAGCGAAGCGCTGGTCGAGCCGCTCTACGTTGGTCGCTTGGATGCGGCGGTCGATCTCCGGTTCCAGGCCGTTTTCCTCCATGAACCGCTGGTAGGCATGAGCCGTGACGACAAAGCCGTTCGGTACCGCCAACTGCACCACATTCTTCATCTCTCCCAGGTTGGCGACCTTTCCGCCGACCTGGGGGGCTTGGGCTCTGGTGACCTGGGCCAGATCGATGGCCAATGGTCCCTCTGCCGCCAGGCGACGCTCTTGGAGAATTGGCGTTATCGCACCCTGGATTGTCTTGAAGCGGTCGTAGAGCTCTTCGTATTTGGCCGGGGCAAGCTCGTTCAGGTGCCGGCAAATCTGCCACACATCAGTGGAGATCTTGGTGCATTGGCCCGACACGAAGTCCATCCCGAAGGACCGCGACCCTCGTAGCGCGTCTTCGATCTGCGCCATGATCTCCAAGGCATCGTTGTTGGCGTAAAGCAGCAGCTTGAAGTGACGATAGCGGTCCTTGAACGCCAGCCTCAGCTCGTCGGCCTCATGCTCCTCGAGGGGCTTCGGCCGACCGAACAGATCTCGAAGGAAAGTCCACATTCCGTCGCAAGCCACCCCAAGCGGCTATTTCCCTGCCTGTTTGGTCGGGCGGCGCCCCTTGCTGCGCTCTTCCCGGAGGCGCTTTTTCTCACAGGCATCCTGGGCCTTGTAGAGAAGATCGTCGATGTCCGCGGGCTTCAGGAGGTAGTCGAAGGCTCCGAGCTCCATTCCTTCGAGCGCCACTTCGACGCTGGCGTGGCCGCTCAGCAAGATGACCTCTACCAGGGGATGACGGCGCTTCAGCTCCCGCAAGGTCTCAATGCCGTCGAGGCCCGGCATCCTGACGTCCAACACCACCACGTCCACCAGCCTCTGGGCTAGGGAGTCCAAGGCTTCCTGCCCGCTGTGGGCCACGGCAGCGTCCACCCCGCGTTTGCGCATCCGCTTGGCCAGGGTGTCGGTCAGGTCCGCCTCATCATCGACGAGCAGAACGCGAAAGTTGTTCACCATGGTCACCTCCTTCGTACCGGCGGTGCTCTGACACGACCCACACCACCGTTCGGCTCGCCAGGCTACATGTTGCCTGACCGTCGCACCAGCATCCGGGCCTCCGCCAGGCACTGGCGCTCCTCCTGTTCCCACTTGCGCTGCCGCGCCGCTGCCAGCTTGGCTAGCAGCTCGGTGACGTCAGCCAGCTTGTTCAGATAGTCAATAATGCCGAGTGTCATGCCCGCGACGGCGGTATCGACGGCGCCGCGACCGGTGAGCAAGAGCAGCTCTACGGTTGGGCTGGACACGTTGCCGCCACTCAATGCTCCAGCCTGAAGCCCGCTCCCTCGAACATGAACAGGACGGCAAATCCGTACCACACGGTATAGAGGACGTAGAAGGCCAGGGAGGCCACGACGACACCCCAGCGATCACCGATGTTCTGCGGCTCGACGCGATAATAGTTGTAGGAGCACTCCACGCCCTTCTTCTTCACCGTGGCCACGAACTTGGCTTCGTCGAACTTCTTGCCGCGCTTCAGGTCTTTGTCCATGGCATGAAGGATCGTCCACCAGGTGTACTGGGCCAGGCGCTCGCCCATCTGGTGCCGTTTCGAGAGCGCTGCGCCGTCGTTGTCGAACATCAGCTGCGAGTCAGCCAGGCAGGCTTCGAGAATGACACCGAGATCGCCCTCTAGGGACACCGTGGTCCCTGCGACCGACGTCTTGCCGCCAGAGAGGGTGAGGATCTTGGCAGCCCGTTCGGCCTCGGCGGCATCCTTCATCGCGAGCGAAAGGCTCACGCTACGTCCGGCGTAGGTCTTGTTCTTCTCTTTGAGATCCGGGATGTAGTAGGCAGAGCCCTTTGAGATCGAGTTGTAGAGGTTGTCCAAGTAGTCGAGGCCGTTCTGTCCCTCGAAGAGGGGCATGAATATTGCGACCATGACTCCAAGAAAGACGGCCATCATGCTGGCGCCGACGGCGAAGCGCTTCTTCGCGATTTGGCTCATGACGTCACCTCGTTGCCACGGAGCTTCCCAAGGTTGCGCACAAAGGTCCCGATCACCCAGACGCCGAAGCCGCCGATTACGATGAAGAAGGCCCAGACGCCGATGCTGTCGAGGACAGCGGTGGTGCCCTTCGATAAGCCGATGACTTCCATTTCGCTGAGCTTCCCAGGCAAGGCGAAGGCCCGGTTCACGAAGCCGGCGAGGACGGCCATGGCATAAAAACCTCGAATGGTGATGCCTGGCACGACCTTGGTGACCATGGCCCCGATCTGGATGCCGAATAGGGATCCGATGAGCATGCCCATAGCGAGAGTGAAGAAGATGAAGCCGTAGATGGCGTACTGGCTGATGGCCGCGTAGCCAGCGGTGAAGACGATCTGAAAGATGTCAGTACCGACCGTGGTCATCGACGACACGCCCAGGGTGTAGACGAAGATGGGGAAGGTCAGAAAGCCGCCGCCGACACCCATGATGGCGGCTGCGAATCCCACCAGAAACCCGGAAAGAACGAGAAAGACGGCCGATATGCTGCGTCCCCCTGGCAGCAGGCTCTGGTCAAAGGTGATCATGGGCGGAATTTTCACCGCCTGGAGCTTGGTCGCGACGTTGCCGAGCTCCATGGCGTCGTCGATGTCATGCCCCGGATCGGCGATGAGCCTCTTTCTCGCTTTCAGAAAATCACCAAGCGCATAGCTGCCCAACCCGCCGAGCATCAGCACGTAGATGCCGGTGATGAAGGCGTCGCTCAACACCGGGTTGATTTCGTAGAGCCATCGATTGATGGCGCCGCCGGCGGTGGCCCCACCAATGGCGCCGACCAAGAACGTGACCGCCAGAGGCACCGAGACGTTGCCTAGCTTGCGATGCAGCACGGTGCCCATGATGGCTTTGGCAAAGATGTGGAACAGATCGGTGCCCACCGCCAGGATGCCTTTGATGCCCGCACTCATCAGGGCCGGGGCAATGATGAAGCCGCCGCCGGCGCCAATACAACCTGTGATGAGGCCGGCTGCGAGGCCGATGAAGATCGAGGCGACGAAGATGTCGAGGTTATAGAACGCCGGGCTGTAGGCCTTCTTCCCGCCGAGGACGTCAGGCAGAACCTCGCCAACCTCATCGGCAAATGCCACGCCTCCGAGCAGGACGAACACCAACAAGAGGCAGAGGATGAAAATCCTCTTCCGGTCGCCGAGGATGGTCCTGGACATTTGGACTTCCCAGCGAGCGTGCGCTCGAGTGGCGACCATGAGGAGGTGGCCACAGTTTCTCAGGAAGGTCATAGGGTAGATCTCCAATGATGAAAGCGGTTTGACGCCCCCGCTCGATTGAGTCGTGCTCTCCTGGTTGCAGAGAGCCCTAGTGTGCCGTCTCCGGCGGTTCGCGGCCGGCGGCCGCATTGATGTGCTTCAGCAGGGTCTCCAGATCACAAGGCTTGCTGAGATAGTCGTAGGCTCCCTTGGCGATGCCCTCTTTGGCAGCCTGTGCCGAGCCATGGCCGGTGAGAATGATCACCGCCAGGTCGGGGTCCATCTTCTTGAAGATCTCCAGAACCTCGATGCCGTCCATGCCTTCCATTCTGAGATCGACGATGGCCACGTCAAAATCGTTCTTTCTCAGGACCTGGATGCCATCGTCGCCAGAACGGACCGTGGTGACCTCTATGCCCCGTTTGGTTAACCGCTTGGAGAGGACATCGAGGTATCCGGCCTCGTCATCGACGACCAGCAAGCGCAGTGCTGCAGGGGGTGTTGGCGTGCTCATCCTTGTTTTGTTCCTAGCTCCCGATCCCGGGTAGTCGTCGCTTAGTCCCCGCGCCGCAAGGCGATGCGCATCGCCTTGGCCTCCTCGATCTTGAGCTCCTGCGCCCGCTTCTTGTCGCAAGCATCGCCGATCTTGGACATCATCACGTCCATCGGGGCGGGCTTCATGAGGTAGTCGAAAGCGCCGGCGCGCATGCCCTCGATCGCCGACTCCACCGTGGCGTGGCCGGTCAGCATGACCACCTCCACCAGGGGGTGCTTGCGCTTGATGACTGCGAGGACCTCGAGGCCATCCATTCCCGGCATCTTCACGTCCAGGACGACGACGTCGATGGCTTGTTCGGATGTTTGGGCGAGGCGAGCGAGGGCCTCCTCGCCGCCAAAGGCAGAGAAGACTTTGAGGCCTCGCTTGTTGAGACGTTTGGCCATGGTCTCGACGAAACCGACTTCGTCGTCGACCAGTAGAATGACGGGATTCTTCATGACGCGACTCCTGAGTCTGGCGCTGAGTCCAGTCGGAGCTCAGCGCCGGCGGTGGTCGATGGGCGCCTCGCATCCGTCTGCGGCCGGTCCGCGCCGAGCGGCAGGCGGATGGCGAAAACGGTGCCCCGGAACTTCTCGCTCTCTACGCGGATGGTGCCCCCCAGTTTCTTGATGATGCCGTAGCAAATGGACAGGCCCAGGCCGGTGCCTTGGCCCACAGCCTTGGTGGTGTAGAAGGGATCGAAGATGCGTGGAAGATTGGCCTTGGCGATGCCTGCGCCGGTGTCGCGCACGTCCAGCAGCAAGTGGTTTTCCTCCGACTGGGTCGTGATGGTCAAGGTTCCCCCGGTCTTCTCCATGGCATCGACCGCATTGTTGATGAGGTTGAGGAGCACTTGCTGAAGCTCTGTTGGGGAGGCGGAGAGTCGCGGTAAGCTCGCATCGAGGAGCGTAATGACCTCGATGTTCGAGTAACGGGTCTTCTGCCCCAGAACGCCGAGCACCTCCTCGATCAGCTCGTTCAGCTGGAAGTCCTTCACGTTGGGATCGGTCTTTCGCGCAAAGGAGAGCAGCTTATGGGTGATCTCCTTGCAGCGGCCGCCCTGGGTCCCGATCTGCCCGACCGCCCGCGTAATCTCAGCGAGGTTCTCGGGGCTGGTGGCATCGTCGTCGCCGAGGATGTCCTCTATCCAACCGGCTTCCTCCACCATGATGGCCACTGGGTTGTTGATCTCGTGGGCAATGCCAGCTGCGAGCTCGCCGATCGAGGCGAGTCGACCGGCCTCGACTACCTCGTCCCTCATGATTTGCTTCTCCGTGTCCGATGTGGCGATGCGGCGGGCCATTCGCCGAATGAGGATGAAGGCGATCCCATTGACGGCAATGCCGAAGGCAATCAACAAATAGAGCGCGCGGCGCATGGCGTCGTTCAGCGACGCGTAGGCGTCACTGGCTTGCTGGTCGTAGCACAAGAGCCAGCGTGGCCCGTTGAGCGGCGACACGGCAATGAGAGCGTCATTGCCCAAAGCGTCCTCGCGCTCCTCGATGAGGACCTTGCCCGGTGCGAGTTTCCGTTTGACGAGCTCGGCATAGGGGCCGCGGCTGACGATGACCTCATGTTGAGGTTTGGTCTGGAGCTCGCCTGAACGGTTCAAGATGAAGGCGAAGCCGGTCTGCCCCATTCGGATGTTGGTCACCAATGCACTGAAGGCCTGAAAGTCGATCGTGGACCGGACGATCCAGTCTTTCCCTTGCCAGGGCTTCTTGACGGCGATGATGAAGTGAGGTGTGCCGCGCAGGCCGGTGAAGACGTCGCTGACGTAGTGGTCACTCTTCTTCACCTCCGAGAACCAAGTCGTGCCGGCATAGTTGGCCTTGGAGAGGTTGAATGGACCCGAATAGGCCTGCTGGACGCCCTCGGGATCGATGAGTCCGAGATCGACGAAGGCGCCACTGTATTCATCACGCAAGATCGCCAGCTTCTCACGAAGGAATGACTCGGACGACAGCTCCTCCACCGTGTGCCACCGAGCCAGCGTGCGGATGTTCCCGGACCGGTCGTCGAGAAAGTTGTCGATCCGCTTGCTGTGATTGCCGACCAGCACGGAGAGATGATCGGCAACCCGGCTTTGGTACGCTCCACCCAGGTCGTGGACCACCAGCGAAGCGACCAAGACGACCGGTCCGACGGAGAGCGCTACGAAGACCAGCTGGAGCCGCAACGACAGGACGGCAGCCTTCCGCTGGCTAGGGGTCTTGTCGGACAACATGGTTGCGGTGGTGGTGGTGGTGCGGTGTCCTGGCGGGTCTGGTGTGGGTCCAGCGAATCGCCTTATCTATAGCATGGAACCTGCGCTCGCGGCATGTCCGGCGGCTCGACACTTGGATGGCGAGGCTCCCTTTTTCGCGACCGAGAAAGAGGGTTTATCGGCTGCTCGCTCCAGCCGGTAGGACGCATTCCTCGAGGGCCAAAAACACGGGTATTTCACTAATAGGTCGAGCCTGGGAGCGGCGAGTGCTGGGAGCGCCATCAGCGGCGGGGTGGGAGTAGCGGTAACCGCTAGTCGAGAGCGGCAAGAACCACTGTCGCAACCGAATCCGGGAACCGTTGAGGGCTATGGTGGGTCACCATCCTTCGCCATCGCGCTGCTGGTTGCGGCAGCTCTCGCAACCAGCGTCACCTGGTGATCGTTGCGCCGCCCAAGTCCTCGAGCAGCTGTTCACCGCTGAGCTGGGTAGCGGAGGCGTGGCCGAAGTAGCGCATGAGACCGGCCTGCTCGTAGGCAGGTTGGATGCGCGGGCCGAGCAGCCCGATCTCCCGCAGGTTGGGCACGAGTCGTTTGAACATGACGTGCCGGAACTCCGCCATGCCAGGGGCGGTCACGATGAGCTCGCGCCAGTCGGCGCGGGACAGACGCCCCTCGAACCATTCCTCGAATACCTCGTAGGCCATGAAACGATTGCGCATGAGCAACGCCACTTCGAAAGCCCAATCCTCTCGCTCCCGCCGCTCCGCCTCGCTGAGCTGGTGTCGCAGGTGGTCTCTCAGCGCGAGCACGCCATAGTGGACGTGTCGAGCCTCATCCATGATGACCATCTTCAGCATGCTTCGCAGCAGCGGTTCTTCGGTCAGCGAGTAGAGGGTGCTGAAGGCACCGAGCGCCAGCCCTTCGACCATGATTTGCATACCCAGGAACTTCATGTCCCAGCGACTGTCTCGCATCAGTGCGTCGATGATGACAAACAGGTTGTCATTGATTTGATAGAGCTTGCCGAGCTTGTCATCGAGGTAGCGGTGGAACACTTCCACGTGGCGCGCTTCGTCCATGACCTGGGTCGCGCCGAAGAGCTTGCCGTCGAACAGCGGAACCGCCTCGGTGACCTGCGCAGCGGCCATCAGCGCCCCTTGCTCACCATGAAGAAACTGGCTGAGTAGCCAGCCGACGACGCTGTACAGAAACTCCTGTTTCTCTCGAGCGGTCAGGTGGATACCGCGCCGATCGAGGAAGTCAAAGTCGATGAATTTTGACGGTACCAGGGGAACTTCAGGATTGAGCGGATCGACGTGGGTGTTCCAGGCGAGATCGGTCTCGCCGTCCCATTGGCCTCGCTTGGCACGCTGGTAGAGTTGCCGCAGCTCGGCATGGTCCTCCGGGTAGGTCCATTCGAGGAAGGCCTCGTGGCCTGCCGGAAACCGGGTGGGCACTCCCTGCTTTCCTCGCTTGAGCAACAGTCCGCGCAGGGCGGAGGGGCCGAGAGAGGTCAAGACGCTATGGTGGCGCGCCTGTAGCGCGAGCTCCAGCATCTCGTGGTAGCTGTCCAGGGCGTTTCGCACTCTGTCAGGTAAGAGGTGGCTTATGTCCATGGGGTTGCTCGCGGCACGGGAAGGACGGCAGGGGAGTCAGGTTGTTCAGCTGTGGGCGGAGCGCTCATCCGCCTACCGCCAGGACCACCGCCTCGAGAGGCCGGCTCACGCAAGGCAAGACATAGCCCTCGGCGGCCTCCTCATCGGTCAGGCAATTGGGTTGTTTGTGCTTCACCCGCCCATCGAGCAGTTTTGAACGGCAGGTGCCACATCCCCCCATGGTGCAGGAGAACGCCATCGGGACCTCGGCTGCCAGGCCCGCTTCCAGGAGGGTTTGGCCTGGCTGCACCGTGACGTGGTGCGAACGGCCCTTGGCTAGCATTTCTGCTGGCAGCGGCTGGTTGGGCATGACCGCTTTGCGAGCGTCGTCGATGACCCACCGATCGTCGGGTGAGGTGGCTGCTGATGCAGGTGTCACCCTCTCCTGGCGACCGTGGTCCGTCCCGCTCACCTGGGACGGCGGCACTGTGGTCGGGCGAACCCTGATCAACGGTGGTGGATGTCGCCCGAACACGCCGGAGAGGACGACTCGGGCGTCGCGACCGAGCTGCTGCCATCGCTCCCGAAATCGCCGAAAGTGGACGTCCAACATCCCAAGAACATGATGTGACCCAACATTCTGTCAAGTGCCGGTCCGAGGATAGGCTGCACAAATACCCCCTTCGTTGCTCTTTCAGACTTGACGTGATGACACTTCATGCGCAATTCGAAGGTGAGCTAACCGCGCGACAGCCTGTCTCGTGTCTGCTCGGAGCTTTGTTAGGGGGACGTTGCACGATGGCGGGTGGAGACGAGAGCCTGACGGTCAACGAAGAGCTGCAGCACGCGCCCAGCTTCGAGGCAGCCAAAGAACTTGCGGCCCAACAAGAAGCCCTGTTGATCGCCGACCATCAGGCGGTCCTGGCGGAATTGGCCGAGAGCCATGATGAGGCGCTCGCCGTCGTGGCCGCTGAGCGCGACGAGGCTCAAGTCGAGGTTGACGAGCTGGCGGGTCAACACCAGGACGCGCTCGAGACCATTGAAGCACTGGCCAGCGAGCTCGGTGAGGAGCGGGAGCGCTCCACCGGGCTCGCCGACGAGCTCGACGAAGCAACCGAAGCGGCGCGCCGCGAGGTGGTGGAGCTCGCCCG
>JAUVCD010000212.1 GCA_030590865.1 Myxococcales bacterium
CCAGGTCGTTGAGGGTGAAGGTGTCCCCTTCGTTCGCTTCACCCACCAGATCGATGGCGTTGCATCCCGTCAGGCTGTCCTGCAGCGATACGGTGGCAGCAAAGGTACCGACGCCGGCCCGGGCGTTGTTGCTAATGGACCCTCGCAGCAGTTCGAGACTGGTCGGGACGACATCGGGGACCAGCACCAAGTAAGACGACACCACGACCCCGTCGCCGAAGTCGCCGTTGGCGGCTTGTGGGCCAGTGTCCCGGACCACCAGATCTGTTGCCACCACATTAGCACCGGCGACGGCGAGACCTGCCGCCTGACAGTCTTCGATGACCACTCGTCGCGCTGTGCCGGACGAAGGCAGCATGGTGACCAGCAGCTCGGTGGCGTAGGCGACACCTGCGCCGTAGATGCCGTCGTTTTCCCGGGACCGAATCCCGAGCACGTGGACCGAATCGAGATCAGCCACCGACCCGACCACCACGACCCCCACCTCGCGGGCGGTGTCGACCCGCAGGCCCCGCACCGTGGCCGTGGAGGCCTGGAGGTTGTCGTAGCTGACCTCAATGCTCAGGCCGCGGCCGAGATCACCGTCCGTCGCTCGGGGGGAGACGTTGCGGATGATGGTCGTCTCGATGGTGGCATCACCGCCCGCCACCGGCAGCCCCACTTGGTGCACCGTGTCGATGAGTGAGCTCTTGATGGTGCCGGTCGGTCGTTCGCTTGCTCCGATCGCTGCGCTGAAGAGCTGTATGCCGAAACCGAACTCGTTGCTCGACTCCTCAGGCAGGATGTCTCGGACCACCGTGCGCTCCACCGTCAGCACCGAGTCGGTGGCACCGATCCCCCAGAAGCGGCAGCGCTGGATCACGCTCCCTGTCACCGTGAGGTTTGAGCGCAACCCGCTGCTGGTGTCCTGCCAGGCGCCGATGCCGAAGCCACGGCGTCCATCGGCCAGCTCACCCTGGGTGTCCTCGACCAGGCTGTCCTCGATGACGGCCTCCGATCCGATCACCGCAATGCCGTTCTCGCGATTGTTGGACACTATCGATCGACGGATGGTGACGACCGAGCCAGCGGTCGGGTTTCCGGAGGGTTCGATGCTGAAGCCGCGGCCGAAGGTTCCGCCAACCGTCGGCTGGGTATCCCGAATGACGCTGTCCTCGACCACCAGCGTCGATGCTCGGGTGGTGATCGCCACGACACTGGCTCGTTCGACCAGCGAGCGCCGCAAGGTCACGTCCGCCGCGCTACCGCTGCCGCGCTCGGCCAGGACCCCGTTGTAGCTCGTGTCGTGGACGTAGACCTCGTCTAGCAGGGCCACGGCGCTCTGCACGGTGACCCCAGTGCTGCCACCGGTCACGGCCACTCGATGGACCTCACTGCCGCTGGCATTTTCGGTGACCTGGATACCCGTCCAACCCCCGCTTGTTCCGACAGTTACGGCTGCAGGGCAGGTGCCCCACAGGATCACCGGCTGGCTGAGGGTGAGATCTTCGGCGTAGGTGCCCGCGGCCACCGCGACGACCGCTCCGCTCGCGGCGGCGTTGATCCCCTGTTGGACTGTCGTCCAGGGTTGGGATTGGCTGCCGTTATTGCCGCCCCCGCTGTAGCTCTGGTTCACGTATTGGGTGCCCGGTCCGACCGGGATGTCACCCCAGGTTCCGCTGCCGCAGGGCGCTACGGGGTGGCAGGTCGTTTCGCCGAGCAAGGCCAGCTCCCCTGAGCCGCAGGGCGTCGCCGGGCGAATGGGGACGCAGCCGCCGTTGCCGTCGTGATTGAATCCGGGAGCGCAGCCGTCCAGCGGTACGCCGGGGGGCTGGCAGGCGCCGCCGCTGAGCTCGAGCTCGCCAGGCGGGCAGGGCAGGATCGCACCGACGTCTAATGGTGCGCCGCCGCCGCTGCCGCCGCCGCCGTCGGCGGTCGTGGTGGTGGTCGACGAGTCTGTTTCGTCGTTCTCGCCGCAGCCTATCGTTGACAGCAGCGCAGCTAGAAGCGCCAAAGTTTTGCGCATAGGTCCATGAGAGCAGAGCCACTACCGAACATGCAAAGAGATTGATGGGTTCGCTAGTGGAGACGTCAGTCTTGGGCGAGCCGCCGAATGACCACGGTCTGCCCTCGCTTGTTGGCTACGATCACGCCGCCTATTCGTGAGCCGCGGCGATAGGGGGAGGCCCCGGCGGTTGCGCCGACGGAGGGTATGGAGCGCTCGTGACCGTCCAGATCGAAATGTTCGACATGGTCTATCGTCTTGACCACCTCGCCGATGAGCTCGACCTCGTCGCCCTCCCGCAGGGTGAGCGCCAGGGTCTCGGCGTCGTCCGAGGTTTGGCCCGACCTCACCCATCGGTCGAACACCATGCGGGTTTGCTCGGTGAAGGCCATCAGCCCCTGGTCGAGCCGGCCGCGGTCTGGCGCTTCGATCAGCGTTGGGACGCCTGCGCTGCTGACCACCACCGGCTGCTTGCCCGGGCTGCGGACGGCAAAGGCCGAAAGCTCGGTGATCCGTGTGGGGCGATTGGTGTGGGGCATCCATAGATCTCGGACCACCGGCTCGTCGCGAGTCACCCTCGGTGTCAGCTCGACCACGGTGCCTGTCAGTCGCAGGAGGTTGCCCTTGGCCGCTGGGGCTTCAGCCTCCCCTGGCACCTCGCTCGTCTCCATCTCGAGCAGGGCCAGAGCGTCGGCGCCTGATCTGGTGAAGGGTAGGTGAAGCCTTGGCCGCCCGTGCCTCTCGAGCCACCAGGCGATCACGGCGGCGAGGACGTAGAGGTTCAGCAGCCCGAAGAAGACGACCACCAAGCAGACGAATGCGACCATCAGGTAATCGGCAGCGCGACTCTGAGCGACCGTGAAGCCGAGCTTCAGGACCAGCAGCACCGGCGCGACGTACAACCCCCAAGCCGCCCACTTGAGCGCTCGCCCTACCCGGCGCTTGACTTGTCGGCTGCGCCCCCCAGGCTGCTCGAGGAACGGCTGGCGAAGCACACACCAGGAAAGTGAGCCACCGTTGATGGAGGACGCCTCGTGCCATCCACCGCCGCGCAGCTGGGAGATGAAGGTGTGTCGCTGCAGGCTCATCGCCAGTGGCGAATGGTACTATGGCGTGGCCGCGAAGCGCTTTGTTATCTTGGTCGTCCTGGCCCTGCTGTTTTGGGCCACCACGCCGGGCGGCGTTTCGGTGGCAGGCATGCCGGTGGCTTGCCTCGGGAACGCTGAGGCAGGGACCTCCTGCTGGATCACCATTGGTGGGTTTGGCGTGATCGTCCTCGGGATGGGCGCGGGCTTGGTGGAGATCGGCATTTTCGGTGCCGGTGTCCTCTTTGCGACCGGGCAGCTCTCCCTGGGGTTGATCGCCTTCGGCCAATTGGCCCTCGGGCCGATCTTCTATTGCGGCCAGGTTGGTGTCGGGCTCGTCGGTATGGGCCAAGGTGGCCTGGGGGTGCTCAAGATTGGCCAGGGGCACACCGGCGGAGAGGGTCGGCGGTTTCTCGACCAGCTCAGTGACGAGCTGAACGAGCTGTTGGCCTTTTTCTGAGTGGCGCGGCTTAATCGACCGATGCGGTCAGTCGTCGCCGTTGCCCTCGACGACCTGTCGGGCCGAGCTCCGCAACTCGACCGCTTGACGGGCGAGCTCGTCGGCCCGCTCATTGAGCGGGATGCCCGCGTGACCCTTGACCTTGACGAGCCGGGCCCGCGGATGGCGTGCCAAGGCGGCACGCAGCTCGGCCACCAGCGCGACGTTCGCCTTGGCCTTCCAGCCCTTGACGGCCACGCCGATGGTGTAGGTCGAGTCGGTGTGGATCAGGGCAGGCTGATCGGGATCCATGTCCTCGAGCGCCCGAATCACCGCCATCATTTCGGCGATGTTGTTGGTGCCCTTGCCGAGATACTCATAGCGCTCGATGCGTTGGTCGCCCTTGAGGACCACCGCCCCGAGCCCGGCCGGCCCGGGGTTGCCCGAGCAGGCGCCGTCGGTATAGGCAATGACCGTCCCGGCCGCGACCTCGGGTGCCGGTGTTGGGGCTGAGCCTTTGGCGCCTTTCGCGCCTTTCGACCTGGGCTCAGGTTTGCCCTTCTCAGCTCGCTGCACTTCCTCGGCAGGGCCGCAGGTGTCGTCAGGCAAAGGCGTGCTGTCGGTGATCTCCACGTTGCGGGCTGCCGCTCGATAGAGGCGGCCGTCGCTTTGCTGGTAGCGGATCTCGACGCGGCCACCAGGTGCTACCAGGTCGCCTTGTGCGTCCGCTCGGGCATAGACCTGCGAGCCCCGGACCTTCGCTCGGACCCAGGGCACTATGCCGCCTCAGTGGGCGTAGGGTGAGGAAGGAGAATTGACGGAGCAGTGGGGACCATCAGGGGGCTATACCACAGCTCGCCTGGCCTCCTCGCACGCCGTCCGGGACGCCTCTGCGCCGATGTTGTAGACCTCGCCAGTGACCGAGTTCCGATCCATCTACGCCCCTGGGTTGTTTGACGGGCAGGTGTGTATCGTGACGGGCGGCGGCAGCGGTATCGGTCTGCAGTGCGCCAAGGAGCTGAGCTTTCTCGGGGCCAAGGTGGCCATTTGCGGGCGCACGGTCAGCAAGCTCGACGCGGCGGCTCAAGAGCTCCGAGACGAGGTCGGCGCTGCATCTGACGACGTGCTGGCGGCTCCTTGCGACATTCGGGAGCCTGACCAGATCAGCACGTTCGTGGCCCAGGTGCTCGACCAATTCGGTCGGATCGACGTGCTCATCAACAACGCCGGCGGTCAGTTTCCCAGCCCGGCCGATCAGATCTCCCCGCGGGGCTGGGACGCGGTCATTCGGAACAATCTCAACGGCACCTTCTTCATGTCCCGTGAGGTTGCCTCCCAGGCGATGATTCCCGCCCGGCGCGGCCGCATTGTGATGGTCACGGCCATGGTGGCTCGCGGCTTTCCGGGCATGGCCCACACCGGCGCTGCGCGCGCTGGGGTCGAGAACCTGACCGAGTCGTTGGCCGTCGAATGGACCCAACACAATCTGCGGGTCAACTGCGTGGCTCCAGGGAACAACATTCGATCGAGCGGCACCGAGCGATACGGTGAGGAGATGCTGGAGCTGACCCGCAAAGCGACGCCGCTGCGGAGGCTTGGTCTCGTGGCCGAGGTCGCCCGGGTGATCCTGTTCTTGGCTAGCGACCAGAACGATTTCGTCACAGGCAGCATCTATCGGATCGATGGCGGACAGCGGTTGTGGGGGGACCTTTGGCCGATCCCTGATCCGATCGAGTAGCGATGTCTCTACCCCCTTCAGAGCCGGTGCCCCTGCTCCCGACACCGCCGGGTCCTCAGCCTGCGCCCAAGCCCTCTTGGCTGCGGCGGTTGTGGGGCTCCCGGGCGCCGCGCCGCCCTCGGCTGCCCAAGCCCCCGTGGCATCGACGACTGTGGCGCGCCATGACGCAGGCCGAAAGCTGGGTGATCGCTTACTTCAGCGACCACGGGCCGACGCTGCGTTACTCCTTGGTGCCTCTGCTGGTGCTGGCCTTCGTGCTCTATACCCGGCATCCCAGCACCAACTACATCTTCGACGAGCAAGAGGCCCTGCTCGCCAACCCCTACGTCAATGGCATGCAGGGCCTGAAGTTCTTCGATGCCATTCACCGAGACTTCTGGGGCTTGCCGCCAGACGGCAGCATCGGTTCCTACCGTCCTATCCCCGATTTGGTCTGGCGCGCCACCTGGGGTCTGTCCAAGCACCCCTTCTTCCACCATCTGTACAACATCCTGCTCCACGCCATCAATGGGGCGCTACTCGGGTCGTTTACCTATGCCGTCACCAAGCGGCGGGCCCTGTCGTGGCTGGCCGCGACGGTCTTCGTCACCGCCGCGGTGCTCACCGAGGCGGTCAGCGGAATCGTGGGTATCGCCGACGTCTTGGGCGGACTGGGGGCGACTCTGGCGCTCTGTGCGTTGCGCCTGCCCGCCTGGGGCATGCCGGCCGGCGTATTCGCGGCTGTTGTCTTGGGCATGTTCTCCAAAGAGAGCGCCTTGGTCTGCGTGCCCCTCATCCCGGTTGCTGCGCTGCTGACTGCGCCGATGCTGCACCCCCAGCGACCGGCCCGTTTCGCGCGCTTGGTGCTGGCCTTCATTGCGGCGCTGGCGGCCTTCGTGCTCTACGTCGAGCTGCGCACCGAGTGGTTTCCATCACCTTTGCCTGGCAAGCTCAGCGAGCCTTTGCCGGTCGAGGCAGGGGATGTTCAAGAGCTCTATCGCGCTTTCCTCGTGTGGTTCCATCAGGCGCCGCTGCCCCAGGATCCGCTCAACAATCCCCTGGCCAAGGCGGACTTCCCCCACCGCGTGGCCGGAGCGTTGCGGGTGTACTGGCGCGGTCTCACCCAGGTGGTGGCGCCTCTGCGCCTGAGCGGGGACTACTCGTTTCCGCAAGAGCCCATCCCCCCGTCGCTCTGGGGGTGGGAGACCGTCGCCGGTGGAATCATGATGGTGGGCCCGCTGCTCGCCGCCTTGGGGCTCTGGATCGTCGGTCTGGTCCGAGAGCATCAGGACGCCAAACGGCTGCTGCCTGCCGGCCAGCTGGCCACCGCCGTCGCCGCCTTGTTTCAGCGCGGCACAGCCAACCGCGGCATGAGCGACGCGCCGCTCGTGCGCCTCACGCCCCGACCTTGGCGCCCCAAGCTCTTGGCGGCAGCGGCGATGGTGTCGATGGCTGGCGCGGCGGCACTGGTCACCGAGATTGTGCTGGTGTCGCGAGGCGATCCGCCCTGGGTTCGCACTTGGCCCTATGCCGTCGTGCTGCTCGTGGTCGGCAGTGGGTTGCTGGTCGAAGGCTGGTTCTCGCCGAAGGATCCCATCGGCTCGTCGGGGCCGTGGCCCTGGCGGCACGCGGCGCCGGCACTGGTGGCCCTGGGTCTGGTCTGGATGGTGGTCAGCTACTTCCCCCACTCGAACATCCCAGTGGTCTTGCCGACCGTGCGGGCCGAGCGCTTCTGGTATTTTCCCGCGTTCGGCAGCTCGTTGGTGCTGGCCGTGGTGCTGGCCTACCTGGCCGAGCGGCTCCGGGCTCGCGTCGTGCTCGGTGTGCCCGTCGCCGGCTTCGTGGTGGCGGTCTTCCTCTGCTTCCAGAGCATGCAGGCCTACCGCCACGCCATGGATTACCGTGACGATCTGACCTTCTGGCGGGCGACCAAGCGGGCGGTGCCGCAGAGCTCGAAGGCCCACCTCAACTATTCAGTGATGGTCGGTGCCCGCGGGGATCTGAAGACTCGGCTGGTGGAGAGCAAGATCGCGATGGAGCTCGCACCTGAGTGGCCCATGGCCCACATCTACACGGGCGACACTTTGTGTCGCTTGAAGAAGCCCCACGAGGCCTGGCCGCACTACGCCAAAGGCTTCAACCTCGGGCCCAACGACCGCAGCCTGATCGCGTTGGCGCTGCAGTGTCTCTACGACGAGGGGGCGCTGCAGGACTACGACGAGAAGCTGCGGGCCATCGGCACCAAGCATACCGGCAGCTGGATCGCTTATCTCGCGGTAGACACCCTGGACAACTACGAGACGCACAAGGGAGTGGATCCCAAGTACCGTCCCCGGGGCTACAACGAAGGCCCGAAGGACTGAGGCCTGCAGTCTCGGGTGCGCAGCGGGCTAGGTCTCACCCTCCTCGGAGGGCGAGACCGCCTCTTGCGGACAACAAAAAGCCGCCACCAGCGCGCGGCTGGCCGCGGCTCTCATGTCGAACGTGTCGTGGGGTTGCGCTCAGCCGCCAGGGAAGGCGATGTTGCCCTGGAGGAAGTACGCAATCACGAACGCAAACAGAACCAGCGACTCGATGAGCGCTAGGCCGAGAATCATCGGCGTTAGGATGCGCGGGGCAGCGCTCGGCTGCCGGGCGATGCCTTCGAGGGCGGCGGAGGTGGCACGACCCTGTCCGAGGGTGCCGCCGAGGGCCGCCAGGCCGATCGCGATGGCAGCGCCAATGGCCAGTAGGCCGTTGGTGTCGAAGCGGTTGGAGGGTGCGTTGGCAGCCCCTTGGGCGAGTGCGAGGGCCGGGGTGGCCAGTACGCCTACAACAGTTGCGACAAAGAGCAACAGCTTCTTCTTCGAGTTCATTGGGTCTTGCTCCTAGAGTGCGGCTAGCGCGTTCAAACTCGCGCTCCGTTTAGTCTGACTATCGAGGGTTGGCTAGGCCCTCTTCACACTTTTTTCGTTCTGTCCCTCGGGCCCTAGAACATGCCTGGCCGGACGGTCAGTGACTCTCCTCCGCGTGCTCGGTGGCCAGGCCGATGTAGATCGACGTGAGAAGGCAGAAAACAAGGGTCTGCACCGCGATCACGATGCAGCCGAGCAACATGACGGGTAGGGGCAGCAAGATAGCGAACAGCCCCATGAAGATGCTCACCAGCAGGTGGTCCACCGCCATGTTGAGCATCAGGCGAATCGACAGCGTGACCGGTCGCACACACAGGGAAATAGTCTCGATTGGGAACACCAAGATCGCCAGCAGGACGTTCGCCCAGGTCTGCTTGAACACACCCCAGCCGGCCATGTGCTTGAAGTAGTTGATGCCGTTCTCTTTGATCCCGTAATAGTTGAAGGCGATGAAGACCAGCAGCGCGCAGCCCGCGGTGATGTTGAGATTTGCGGTGGGCGGCAGCATGCCGGGGATCATTGCCGAGACGTTGGAGAAGAAGATGAAAATGGCCGAGGCGCCAATCAGCGGAAAGTACCGCTTGGCGCTCTTCGGACCCATCACGTCGGTGGCGAGGTTGTAGAAGTACTCGAAGAAAATCTCGAAGAACGTGCGGGTGGTCAGCTCGTCCTCGGGGATCGTCGATTCCTTGAGCCGCGTGTAGGCGCCTCGCACCGTGAAGGCCAGGTAGAGGATCACCGCCATGACCAAGGCGGCCATGAAGAACGCTTCAGTGCCCTTGTAGCCTAGGTGGTGGCCCTGCAGCGAGTGAGGCAGCGTGTGGGCGCCTTCTCGAAGCGTATCAATCTGGTAAAGCAGGTAGTGCAGGAACGACGTGTGTTCGGGCATGATCCCTCAATGCGGCATCAGTCGCCGTGCGATTGGGTCGACGGGGCAGCAGATACCAAATCCCGTTTCGGAGCGCTACCCTGTGTCGCGGTCTCCGGGTCTTCGTCTGTGCGTGGTGTGAGCAGGGCGCCCAAGGTCACCCCGACCGGAAGGGCTGCGTAGCCTACGACTAGCATCAGGCCGCTGACTACTTCGCTGCGGATGAGCAGCCAGGCGCCGCCCATGAGAATCAGCAGTTTGAGGCCACCGGCGGCGCTCCACAGCCGGCTCCACCGGCTGCCGCTGATCATGCCGCGAAGGATCTGCGCCAGCACCCAGAGGTTGGATGTGGCGACGATTCCGCCGATCGCGACGCCCAGGGCGGCTTTCGGCCCAGCCCAGATGAGCGCTCCCAGAGCGAACAGGAGGGCGCAGCCTGCCACGGCGACAAGCGCTGCGATCATGGCGGCGTCCAGCGGGATGGACTCACCGGCCGCCGGGTCAGGAAGAATCTCACGTCCGTCGCTCATTGTCCTTCTGATCCAGGGCGAAACGTGCGTCGCGACCGACCGAGCTTTCCTTGAAACCGTCCTTGGCCATCTCCTGATTCGCCCGCCGGGCGGCCCGGTAGAGAAAGCGGATCGCGGTGGCCAACCCGAAGCCAAGACCGATCAAGGTCAGGTAGGGCCCGGTGTTGAAGTAGCCGTCGAGCCAATGGCCAGCGACGAACCCGAAGATGATGGACAGCACAATGTCCATGCCGATGGTGGCATAGCTTCCAGTCGCTTTCAGGTTGGTCTGCAACAGTCCCATGACGCGCGGCTCGGCCGCGACTTACCGTTGGCTCGGTCCGAGGTCAATTGACCTCGGCGGCCTCAGTTGGCGGTCCTGGTCATGCGAACAGTATTGATCTTTCGCCTATTTACGAGAGACCGCGCTCGGCGGCGGAGTCGACAGGATCCGCGCGGCGGTGGTGAGGCGCTCTTCGACGATGGCGGCGAGCTTTGGTTGGAGCTTGGCCAGCGCTTTGGCGCGGTGGCTGATCTGGTTCTTCTCGTCTTCGCTCAGCTCGGCCATGGTGCGTTCTTGGCCGGCGACGACGAACAACGGGTCGTAGCCAAACCCGCCGGTGCCCGTGGGTTGATGGGCGATGCTGCCCTCGCAGCTGCCCTCGACCACGATCTCGTCACCTTCAGCACTCCAGGGATCGACGAGCGCGATGGCGCAACGGAACCGGGCGGCCCGCAGCTCGTCTCCTAGCTCGCACATCTGTCGGAGCAGCTCGGCGTTGTTCTCCCCGTCGGTGGCGCCCTCGGAGGCAAAGCGCGCTGAGCGCACCCCTGGCCGCCCGCCGAGCGAATCGACGACCAGTCCCGAGTCGTCGGCAAGGGTGAGCATCATCGACTCGGCCGCGATCACTCGCGCCTTTTTCAAGGCGTTGGCTTCAAAAGTATCGCCGTCTTCGATCACGTTGGGGACGTCGCTGAGCGCATCGCAAGGAGACAATACCTCGACCGCCAAGTCGCCTAGGAGTGCACGGATCTCGGCGAGCTTCCCACGGTTGGTGGTCGCCACCACGATGCTCATTACGGCGGTCATGATCGTCGCTTCATCAACACGTTGAGGTCGGCGCCAGCCTTGACGAGCGCCTGCTCCTGCAGCTTACACAAGGATGTGACGGTGCGCAGAGCCGCGTCCAGCATCGAATTGAAGTCCGGGCGGCTGATGGGCAGTCCTTCAGCGGTGGCCTGAACTTCCACCAGCTCGCCGTCCCGGGTGGCCACGACGTTCATGTCGACCCGCGCCGTACTGTCCTCGCCGTAGTCCAGGTCGACGTGCACTTGGCCGTCGACGTGGCCCACGCTGATCGCCGCGACCTGGTCCCGGAGCACGTTGGCCAAGCCGAGGTTGTGAAGGCCCAGGGCTGTGGCGATGTAGCCGGCCGTGACCGACGCGGTGCGGGTGCCCCCGTCTGCTTCGAGCACGTCGCAATCTATCGTGATGGTTCGGGGGCCAAGGGCGCTCAGATCCACGGCAGCCCGCAGGCTGCGCCCGACCAGCCGTTGGATCTCGTGGGTTCGCCCTTTCGGTGGGCGGTTGCGCCCCTCGCGAGATTGGCGGCGAGCCGGGTTGGCCCGCGGATGCATCTGATACTCGGCGGTGAGCCACCCGGTGCCTGCTTCGATCATCCACTTGGGGACCTGCTCGTCCACCGACGCCGTGCACAATACGACGGTGCCGCCCGCCCGATAGAGCACCGAACCCTCCGCGTTTCGATGGAAGCCCGTCGTGATCTCGATGGGTCGATGCTCTTCTCGTGGCCGAGTTGTACGGGTCATCGTGCCTGATCTCCAGGAGCCGCCTCTTGGAACGAGGCGATGTGTGGGCGCAAGAGCTCGAGGGCTTGTGCCGGCGTGTCCACGCATGCCGGCAGCTCTAGATCGGCGGCGTTCGCGAGGGGGGGCGTGCTGGTGAGCATGTGTTTCTTGCTCCAGTCCACCAGCTCGCGCCACATGTCGCCGACCATGATGAAGGGGACGTTCTCGAGGTGGCGGACCTGGAGTAGCTGCCACACTAGCAGCGACTCGAGGGTCGTTCCGACGCCGCCTCCGAAGACCACGAAGGCATGGGACAGCCGCACGAACTGGTGGAGGCGCGTGTAGAACGACTCGTGGGTGTAGAGCTGCTCGACAAATGGGTTGGCGCCTTTCTCGAAAGGCAAGGCGATGGTTACGCCGATGGATGCGCGCTGGTCCTCTGGATCCCCAAGCTGGGACCCTTCGTTGGCTGCTTGCATCAGCCCCGGCCCGCCGCCGCTGACGATGTCGCAACCTAGCTCGGACAGCGTTCGGGTCAGCTCTTTGACCTCGTCGTAGAGCGGTTCCCCCGGCTTGATGCGTGCCGAGCCGAAGACCGCGACTCGGTAGCGCTCAGGCTTGGTGGGGCGCACCTTCGCCAGCTTGTTGACGATGGTCCAAAGGTCGTGCAGCACGCCCTCGACGAGCTGGTGGGTCGGGTCGCCAGTGGGGGCGCCAGTGGGGGCGTCAGTGTGGTCAGGCCGCGGATGGTCGTCATCGGTCATGGGGTGTCTCTCAGGTGCGCGGCCGTCGACCGACCCTGTGTGGCGATACTGTGCGGCAATACTGTGCAGCGATAGCGCGGCTCTGCGCTGATGTCAGCGACGTGGCGCTCCCAATCTCGCCGTAACGGTGACGCACCAGTACCAAGCGGGTCGCCGATCGGCTATCCAACAAGACCCATGGATGCGCCTGGGACACGAATCGCCGGCAAGTATGAGCTGGTGGAAGTTGCCGGGAGTGGCGGCATGGCGACCGTATGGCGTGCCGTCCAGCATGGGTCGGCCGGCTTTCAGCGCCCGGTGGCCATCAAGCGCATCAAAGAGCACGTCGCCCAAGAGTCCTCTTTCGTGCGCATGTTCGTCGAAGAAGCCCGAGTCTGCGCCCAGCTGGTGCATCCGAACATCGTGCAGGTCCACGATTTCGGCGACGAGGGAGGCCGCTATTTTCTGGTGATGGAGTGGATTGATGGGCTCAGCCTCGCCCAGTTTCTGCAAATCGCAGACGAGCTGGACACCTTCGCCGTTTGGCCGCTGGTCGCGGCGGTGGCCATCGAGGCGCTACGGGGGCTCGAGGCGGCCCACGATCGGGTCGATGAGGAGGGCAATCCAGCGCCGGTGTTCCACCGGGATGTCACGCCCCACAACATCTTGCTCGGCAAGAACGGCCTGGTGAAGCTGACTGACTTCGGGCTCGCCCGGGCCATGGACCGGGCCCGCATTACCGAGCCCAACGTGATCAAGGGAAAGGTGGGCTACCTGGCGCCAGAGATGACCAAGGCGCGGCAGCCGACGGCCCAGACCGACATCTATGCCCTCGGCGTGGTGCTGTGGCAGGCCCTGGCTGGTGCTCCGCTCTTCGGCGGGCATGACAACATCGAGATCTTCCGCAAAGCCAGCCGCGGGGAGGTCCCGCCGGTCGCCGAGCCTCGGCCCGATGTGCCTCAGCGTTTTGCCAATATCGTGGAGCGCGCGCTGGCACGGGATCCGGTCGATCGCTTTGAGAGCGCTCAGCAGATGCGGCGGGTGATTGCCAACATGCTCTGGGACCGCGATGTCCGCCCAGAGGCGGCGTTTCTGGGGCGGTGCGTGACTCAGGTGTGCCACTACCGCGACCATGGGACGATGCCGCCTCCGAGTTACCGTCCTGGCTCACGAGGTCCTGGCCCACAAGGTCGTGCGTGAACCCGCTGT
>JAUVCD010000947.1 GCA_030590865.1 Myxococcales bacterium
GCAGCAGCTCCCGCTCCGAGAGCAGCTCGTCGGGACCGACGGTTTCGGGCATCTCACTGTGGTGCTCGAAGCCCTCCTCGTTCCGTTGGAAGGAGGCCGACATGTTGAAGATGGCGCGGCCTTTCTGGATGGCCACCACCCGGCGAGTGCTGAAGCTCTTGCCGTCCCGGATGCGATCGACGTCGTAGACGATGGGCTGAGTCACGGCGCCTAGCCGCAAGAAATAGCCGTGCAACGAGTGCACCGAGTGGTCCGCCGGCACGGTCTGCTCGGCGGCGGACAGTGACTGTCCGAGCACTTGGCCGCCAAACACGGTCCCCCAACCGAGGTCCTGGCTCTGACCGCGGAAGATGTTCTGCTCGATCTGCTCGAGCCTGAGCAGCTCGACGAGCTCTTGCAGGACGTTGCGCACTTGAGGCCTCCACCCGTTGGCTGGACAGCGCGACATAACATCCCAGCGGGTCCCTTGACCAGTCGTCCCCTGGCTAGCAGGCGCCGACGCTGCTCAGCACCCAACCTCTTGTTTCGGTAGCGCCGGAGGCCACCTGGCGGACTGCGCGCCTTTGCCTTTGCGGCCGTCTCTCGAGTCAGTAGGGTCCCTCGCCATGGCCATGAGCTTCGAGAAACCTTTCGATTTTCCCCAAGCTGAAGCCCTCGAGCGGCTGCAGGCGCTCACCGACCACTGGTCAGCCAAACACGGGTTGCAGGTCGAATGGAACGGCTCGGAGGGACGGGTGTCGGGCAAGGTCCGAGGTGTGAAATTCTCTGGCGTCATGAAGGTCGGTGACCACCGCGTGACCGTTGAGGTCAAGGCTGGATTTCTGGCCGAGAAACTGGGGGGCCGGCAGTACGTCGAGGGGAAGCTCACCGAATATCTCGACCCAAAGCAGCAGGTCGCCGAGCTGAGCGCCCGGGCGCGATGATTCGGTAGGCGCGCAATCTGGTGGTCTGTTGGGAGTCGTACGTGAGGGGATGGCATGCACAAACGGTTGTCACTCGGTGAGGTCTTTGGGCTGACGCCTATCGGCAAACGGCTCGCCGAGACCCGCTTCATGCTGGCTGGCGATCCCTATACGCCGCCCTCACGCTTCGGGCCATCGAGCCTGGCCATCCTCAAGCCTGGCCTGTCGCTGCGTTGCTACCTCGGGCTGCGGCGGGCCGACCGGCGGGTGCCCATCTACAACCTCTTCAACCACACGCCCACGCCCCTCGAGGAGGGTTGGTCGGTGCGGGTGACCCAGGTCAGGGACTTTCGCGGGGGACGGAACACCTACGACAGCCACAACGGCACCGATTTCGCCATTCCCATCGGGACGACGGTGGTGGCGGCGGCACCAGGCCTGGTGCTCCGCGTGTCCAGCGAGTTTCATCGTGGTGGTCTGAAGGTCTTCATCGATCACGGTCATGGCATCGTCACGACCCACAATCACCTGGCCCGGGCACTCGTGCAGCCGGGCCAACTCGTCGGGCGTGGTGAGCCCATCGCTCTGTCCGGCTATTCGGGCGTGGACGGAGTGGCGGCCTTCCCCTGGAGTGCCCCTCATGTGCATTTCAACGTGTGGCTTGATGGCGCCTACGTCGATCCCTTTGCGGCGGGTGACGAGCCGTCTCTGTGGCGACACCACAACGATCCGACGCCTCACCGCGGTCAGGGGGAGGAGGAGCCTTTCTGGCCCACCGATTGGGACTCATCCGCCGTCGAGAAGGCCCGCGCGGCGTGCCGTGATCCCAAGCTGCGCGCTTTGCTCTGCGCTGAGCCTGATGCGGCTCGTCGCGCCATGAACACGCTCTTTTACATGAACTACTTTCCCACTCGCTTCTCAGAGCGACCGGTCTTGGTCTCTGAACGCCATGAGCGTCGTCCGTTGCTCGATCTGCCGTTCCGCGCCCAAGACTTCGATGGCATTGTCTTCCTGTACGACTAGTGGTGCGCGGTCGTCGTCCGGGGTGGGACCATGATTGACGGTGAGCGCTACGATGACTGCCTCGACTACATCGAGCACCATTGGGCACAGCTGACCTGTCGCACGCCGGACGATGCGGGTCTGACCATTGGCCTGCCTCACCCATTCGTCAGTCCCTCGCGCGTCGAATTCGACGGCAAGATGTACTATTGGGACACTTACTTCACCATTCTGGGTTTGCTGTGTGGTGATCACTTGGCGCTGGCGCAAGGGATGGCGAACAACCTGATCCATCTGTTCGAGCGCTTCAGCTTCATTCCCCAGTCAAACCGCTTTTATCATCTCGGCAAGTCGAATCCGCCGTTTTTGACGTCCATCATTAGCGATCTGTTCGAGCGCACCGGTGACCGGCGCTGGCTGAAGCGAGCGGCAACTGTGGCGGCGGCCGAGTATCAAGAGCGCTGGCTCGGCCCCAATCGTCTGACGGACACCGGGCTATCCCGCTACTGGGAGCCCACCCATACCCACGAGCAAGCGGAGGATGAATCGGGCTGGGACCGCACCTCGCGCTTCCTCGATCGGTGCCTGGACATCAACCCTGTCGATCTGAACTGCCTGCTCTACCAATACGAAGTGGATCTGGCACGGTTCGAGACGATCCTGAATCGTGGTTCGCAAGCCGCTGTTTGGCAAGCGCGAGCGCGACGGCGCAAGCGCCTGGTGCGGCGCTTGTGCTGGAATGACCGACTTGGCTTCTTTTTTGACTACGACCACCAGACCAAGCGGCAGACCAGGGTTTGGTCGCTTGCTGGGTTCTTTCCCTTGTGGACCGGCGTGGCCAGCAGGCGGCAAGCTCAGCAGGTGAGAGACAAGCTTCGACACTTCG
>JAUVCD010000781.1 GCA_030590865.1 Myxococcales bacterium
CGCTCAGGTGCTCGAGCACCTTGATGGCGTCCTCGTCGTCGAGCAGCTTGAGCAGGTCTGCGATGTCCTCGTCGTGAATCTCCTCGAGGAGCTCACCGATCTGGTCGGAATCCTGCTGGAGCAGCTCCCGCACTTCGTGGACGATGGCGACCGCTACACGCATGCCGCCCGCCAAAAAGCACAGATCTCCGCGGCTTGGAAGGCGAATCGACTGCTACAGGAGCGCTGCCACGAAGGGACGAGGGGGCCACTCGCCAACGCCAGTTGGCCCCTTGGGGCCTGACTGCCAACTATGGTGACAGTCCCAGCCCCGAGCGCCTGGGTCACAGGTGACACTCGGGACCCGTGGCAGGCTGGCGACAAACCTCGCTCGGTGACCTCAACTGTACAGAATCACGGGTAGCCCCGCCCCTCGCTACCGCCCTCACAGAGCAATCGGCAGTTGAAACAGCCCTGCAGGTTCAGGCATGATGACCTTGGCACTGCAATTGCTGTGTTTAATGCCGGGTCCATGCCTCGCTGGGGGCTGGACACCGGTCACCTGTGGGCGGGCCAGCAGGCTCATTCGCTAGGTGTTCTACTAGGTACACGAGCTCTCTAGGAGACGGGATGCAACAGAAGAAGGTCGCAGGCAAGGCGGGCTGGCGCAAAGCGGTGAGGCTAGGTGCCTTCACTGCGGTAATGTTCGGGGGTCTGGCGGCGACGGCGCCGGGCTGTTTGGATCGACCGCTCGAGCCCATCGAGCCGCGCATCACGACAACCATCGTCGAGCGCTTGACGCAGAGCTCGGTCGACAAGATCGACCTGGTGCTGGTCCTCGACAACTCCCGGTCGATGGCGGACAAGCAGGAGATTCTGGGTCTGGCCGTGCCCGACTTGGTGGACCAGCTCGTCAACCCCTACTGCATCGACGACGAAGTCCCGCCGAACAAGCAGGTCGTTTCTGACCCCTTGGCCGACTGTCCGGATGGCTACAAGCGTGAGTTCGATCCGATTCTGAACATCCACATCGGCATCATTAGCTCCAGCATCGGTGGCCACGGCGCCGATGCCTGCGATGCGGCCACGATTCTCAGCGAGAACGACAAGGGGCACCTGCTCAACCGCTCGAGCACCGACCAGGGTTCTCCTGACGTCGATGGTTGGAACGGCAAGAAGTTCCTGGTCTGGGATCCGTCAACCGAGAATCCGACCCACGTGCCCCAGGGTGAGACGGTGAGTGAGACGCTGATCACCAACCTGACGACCATGGTCATGGGCGTCGGTGAGATCGGCTGTGGTTACGAGGCCATGCTCGAGTCCTGGTATCGCTTCCTGATCGATCCCGATCCCTACGACGAGATCGAAATCGTGGACAGCAAGGCCAGCTTGGTCGGCACCGACGAGACCTTGCTGAACCAACGGTCCGACTTCTTGCGGCCCGACTCGCTGCTGGCGGTCATCATGCTGAGCGACGAGAACGACTGCTCGATTCGGGATGGCGGTCAGTTCTATTTCGCCGCCCAGATCTACCAGCCGGGCAGTAGCAATCCATACCACCTGCCCAAGCCACGAGCTGCTTGCGCGGCCGATCCGAACAGCGACTGCTGCCGGTCATGCGGGCAGGGCCCGGCCGATGGTTGCAGCGCCGAGAACGACGATTGCGATGGCTCGCTCAGCAACCTGGAGGACAACATCAACCTGCGCTGCTTCGATCAGAAGCGTCGCTTCGGCATCGACTTCTTGTGGCCGATTGACCGCTACTTGACCGGTCTGACAGCCCAGCAAGTGAGCGATCGGAACGGCAATGTGGTGCAGAATCCTCTGTTCACTGATCTCGATCCGTCCGATTCGAACAGCACGGTCCGTGATGCGGGGCTGGTCTTCGTGGCCGGCATCGTTGGCGTTCCGTGGCAGGACATTGCGCGGCAGCGTGAGGATGGCACGCCCAATTTGCTCGATGGGCTCAATCCCGAGGGGCAGCCTGTGGGCGGTTTCATGAGCGGCGACGAGCTGGCGATGAACGGCACGTGGGACATCATCCTCGGCGACCCGGCCAACTACGACCCGCCCACCGATCCACTGATGATCGAGTCGGTCGAGGCCCGCAGCGGCGCCAACCCGGTTACCGGCGACGTGGTTCAGCCCCCTGGGGCGGGCAACGCCAATCCCATCAACGGCTCGGAGTATTCGATCCCCGATCGGGACGACTTGCAGTACACCTGCATCTTCGACCTGCCGACCCAGCGTGACTGCACCGACCCCAACCAGATTGCCTGCGACTGCTCGGCGGCGGGTAATGACAACCCGCTTTGCAACGAGACCACGGATACGTTGCAGGATCGGGCCAAGGCCTACCCAGGCGTTCGCGAGCTGCGGGTGCTGAGGGGAGCGGGGAGCCAGGGTATCGTCGGCTCGATTTGTCCCGAGCAGCTGACGGACAACAGTCTGTTCAACTTTGGATATCGGCCGGCCATCGGGGCCATCGTGGAGCGGCTCAAGCAGGCGCTCGGCGGCCAGTGTCTGCCCCGTTCGTTGACGCCCAACGTCGAGGGCCAGGTGTCCTGTCTCATCATCGAGGCGCGCGTCGCGGCGGCCTGTGACTGCAGTGCAGCCAATGCCCGGGCGCCCATTGATGCCAACCACCCGGCCGTCTTGGCCGTCAAAGAGGACCCGCTCTACGATGCGGCGGGTTGGAACTGCTTCTGCGAGATCCCCCAGACCCTCGGCGAGGATCTGGTGGCCTGTCAGAACGAGGTCAGCGACACGCCGATCAACCAGAGCGGCGATGCGGTCCACGGCTGGTGCTACGTCGACGCCACCACGGTGCCGCCGACGGGCAACCCGGAGATCGTGGCCTCTTGCCCGGCAACCGAGCAGCGCATCATTCGGTTCGTTGGCAACGGCAAGGGTGCCACCGGCGCGACGCTGTTCATCACCTGCGCAGGTGAGTAAGCGGTCCTGGCGGAGCTCGGCGCGCAGCTAGTAGACGCGCCGAGCTGAAAATCCAGCGCGACGAGGTCCGGACACCAAAGAGGGTGCCGGGCCTCGCTGCGTTTGTAGTAGATCATGGTGCGACAGCCGTGACGGACGACAAGAAGAAGATCCTCATCATCGAGGACGAGCCCCAGATCGTGCTCGGGCTCACCGATGCGCTGACTTTCGAAGGCTTCGAAGTGGTCTCGGCTGACGCAGGCAAGCCGGGCGTGGAGCTGGCGCGACGGACCAAACCGGATGCCATCTTGCTGGACCTGATGTTGCCTGACGAAAACGGCTTCGTGGTGTGTGAGCAGCTTCGAGAGTTCGACCGTACCGTGCCGATCATCATGCTCACTGCGCGCAGCTCGGAGGCCGACAAGATTCGGGGGCTGGACTCGGGGGCCGACGATTACGTGACCAAGCCTTTTGGCATCGGCGAGCTGATCGCCAGGATGCGCGCCATCTTTCGGCGCACCGAGCGCCCCATCGAGATCCCCGAGTCGTTGCAGGTGGGCAAAGCCGACGTCAGTCTCACCGCCCATACGGTGACCCGCCGGGGTCGCACCGAGCCGCTTTCCTTCTACGAGGTGGGGCTTCTGCGGCTGCTGCTCGAACGGGTGGGCCAGCCCGTGGCGCGAGGGGAGATCCTGAAGAAGATCTGGGGCCTCGAAGGGGCCCCGACGAATCGCACGGTCGACAACTTCATCGTGAAGCTGCGCAAAAAGATCGAGCGCACCCCCGACAAGCCCGAGCACATCCTGACGGTCTACGGGTGTGGCTACAAGCTGGTGCTGTAGTGCGGTCCCCCCTTTGACAGGATAGTTGTCGGCCGGTCACCGAAGCTCGTGGCTCGGTATCTCGATGGACTCGGGTCTCGGAAATCTCGGGGGCTCGGCTCTCGACAGGCTCGACTCTCGGGAACTCGACTCTCAGGGACTCGGCTCTCGACAAGCTCGACTCTTGGGACAGCGCAGGTCGGTCTGAGCTTCGAGGCCTCCATCGGTCGACGGGTTTGCTGCTTCCTTCGTCCACC
>JAUVCD010000851.1 GCA_030590865.1 Myxococcales bacterium
TGGGGATCAGAGTTTCAAGAAACAACAAGAATCTCCGCCGCCGTCGTCGTCGGGGCTGTGGTCTTGTGGTGAGCCGTCTTGCGGCTCTCCACAAATCCACAGTCCAGGCCGTCATCAGCGCCGTCGCCGTCGCAGTTTGCCTACCACCACTAGCGCCAGTGCGGCAGCCCAGGGACTCCAGCCCCCGTGTCTGCCCCCTGGGGCGGAGCAGAAGCAGAGGCCGGCGCGGCCTGGCAGTAACACGTCCGCAGCACTTATCGACGGTGGCTCATCGGGGGGTGGCTCCACCGTCGAACCGCTGACCACTAGCTGGGCCAGGGCGGTGGCGGTGCGGCCGGTGGTGTCGGTGACTCTGAGCTTGCTGTAGTAGGTGCCCGCCTGGCTGAAGCTCGCCTCGAATGAGGTGCCGATCAGGTGCTCGTCGTAGACGCCGTCGTAGTCGTGGTCGATCTCGATATCGAGTGCCGATACTGGGTCTTCGGCGTCCGAGACGGTGACGTTGATCAATTCGAGTACGCCAGCAGTGAGGTCGGCCTTCGGGCCTACGATCTGTGGGGCGGTGCCAGCGGGCGGATCTTCACCATAGAGGCTTCGGTGAATGCGCAGCTTGCCGTAGCCCCAGTCGTGGTTGGGGATGGTGCCCACGTTGCTGTCGGCCAGGGCGCCATCGCGCATGGCTTGGCGTACCTGCTCGCCGGTCCACTCGGGCTCGGCCTGGAGTAGCAAGGCTGCGGCCCCGGCGGCGTGGGGGCTGGAGCCCGAGGTGCCGGCGAACACGCTGTAGCGGGCCTCGTCATCCACTGCGTAGCCGGCCACGATCGGATCGGCCGGCGCGCTTACGCTCATGATTTCTTCGCCGTCGATTCGGAAACCACGGCCCGAGTAATGCTCCCGCTCTCCAGGGACGCCGCCGTAGAGCCCGGTGCCGGTATAGGCGGCGATCACGTTGCCTGTGTCGGACGTGCCTGGCCAGCCGATCAGGTGGTCCTCGCTCCAGTGGTCGGGGAAGTGGATGCCCATGCCCCAGCCAGAGGTGTCATCCGTGGCCCAGGCGAAGACTCCCATCTCGAGCTCGTTGGGCGGCGCGGGATCGGTAACGTGGAGCTTCCAGGTGCCGTGGTCGATGGTCGTGGCTTCGTTGTCGGGATCGTAGATGTAGATGTCGAGCTTGGCGGTTCCTCGGTTCGAGTCGTCGCGCTCGGCGTAGATCCACAGGCCCGAGTGCCACTCCTCCCACATCATCTCCTCGGTGGTCGGCAGCTGTTTGGTGAAGGCGGTGGGGTCTTCGAGCTCCACCGACAGGTCTCGATCGACGTCACGCCAGAGGATCGTCGCTCCAAACAGATGGTACGGCGCGTAGGGCGATTCCGAGTCGGCCAGCATGTCGATGGTGGTCATCTGGCCGGCCGCGTGGAGCCGCTTGTAGAGCTTCTGAGCCCCTGACAGGTTGCCTGCCGGGTTGATGTGGGCCATCCCCTCGGCTGAGCTCTCATCGATCAACTGCTCGAGGGGATCGGAGCCGTCGAGGTGGTAGCCGAACCAGGCGGCGTACTCGTGGAGCATCACCGTGGCGCCCTCGTTGATGCAGAAATGGGTGAGCATGGTCAGCCCACTGCTCTGATAGCGGTTGGCCATGATGAGGTCGGCGCCCGGGGCGATGCCCACCTTGCGGCTGAGACCCCGCTGGCCGCCGACCATCACCGCGGCCGAGGACGTGCCGTGACCGATGCCCTCGTCCCGAGGCATGGCGCTCAAGTTGTCGTCCCGCCGGTAGACCATGTCAGCGAAGTGCACTGCGGCGATCTTCGAGCTGCTGAGGGCCACCACCTTCTCGCCCACGTCGAGCAGGTGATCGCCGTCCACGTCGTCGGCCACGAAGATGGGCTCACCGAAGCTGGGATCGCTGTCGCCGAAGCCCGCCTCAGGGCCAAAGTCGCGGGTCCCGTTACCGTTGAGATCGACGTAGAGCCAGTCGAGGCCGAGCTGGTAGGCGGGGCTCTCGGAGCCGAACATGGGCACGTCGTCGTGATAGGAGGTGATCAGGCTGTTGAGCACGCTGAGCGCGGCCACCGTACCGGCCCCGTCGAGCACGACGCCATCCATGTCAGGCTCGAACAGCCCGTTCTTGTTGGTGTCCCGCCACTCGAAGTAGCCGCCGTCAGCGCGAAAGAAGCTCGGGTGGAAGATGTCCACGCCCGAGTCGGAGTCGCAGACCGTGATCCCGGTGCCATCGACGGCGAGCCCATCGGTGGTTGTCGTCTGCCAGACGTCGGGCGCTTCGATCTCTGCTGCGGTGACATCCATCGGTGCGAGCACACCGAAAGGCGATCCATCGAGGTGGATTCGGGTCACCGTCGGCAGTGCCGCGACGGCGATGATCTCCGAGACGCTCACTTGCGCCAGCACGTTGTTGCCGACGACTCGCGGGCTGCCGTTGCGACCGCGGGCCAGCGCAACGCCCAGCGCCTCGAGGGTGGCGAAATCCGACCCAGTGGGCGGAGCGGTGAAGCGGATCAACACCGGCGCTTCAGACGCAGCGGGCAGCCTCGCTTGGCCCGGCTCGATCGACGGTCGGGGCATGAACCAGAGTGGCAGGCCCCCCCGGGCCTTGTGCCGGACCGCCACACTGTCGGCGAGCACCTCGGCAGGGCTCTTGGGTGGGGTAGCGGTGGCAGGTGCGGCCGCGGTCAACGCGACGGCCGACCCGAGCAGACAGATAGCGAGCGGGCTCCTCATAGGTGAGGAACAGCCTAGCGCACTGGCGGTGTCAGTCGATGGTCAGGGTTACTTCTTGACCCGCTCGAGGTAGCCGCCAGATCGAGTGTCGATTTTAATCCACTCGCCCGCTTCGATGAACAGCGGCACCTGCACGACTGCGCCGGTCGACATGGTGGCCGGCTTGGTCGCGCCGCTGGCGGTGTCACCTTTTACTCCAGGGTCGCTCTCGACGATCTCGAGCTCGACGTGGGCAGGCAGCTCGATGCCGATGGCGTTGTCCTTGAGCAGCGTGACATCGACGGTCATGCCGTCGGCCAGCCAAATCTTCTCGTCTTCCATGCAGCTGCCCGAGACGATCAGCTGATCACCCGTGGTGGCGTCCATGAAGACGAAATTGTCGCCATCCGGGTAGATGTACTGCACCTCCCGGGTCTCGATCTCCGCTGGCTCGAGCTTTTCACCGCTCTTGAAGGTCTTCTCCAGAGCGGCGCCGGTGTGGAGGTTTTTGAGCTTGCAACGGGTGAAAGCCTGGCCTTTGCCCGGCTTGACGAACTGAAAGTCGGCGACAACGTAGGGCGTGCCGTCCAACATGATCTTGAGATTCTTGCGAATGTCACTCGTATCCATGGTCGAGGGCGATTTAGCACGAAGTGGGCGAGGGGCGAACACCGCAGACTTGCCCGATGACGGCGTGCGGGCTACCTGT
>JAUVCD010000367.1 GCA_030590865.1 Myxococcales bacterium
TGATCTCACCGGCGGAGCGCAGATCCACCTTCACGCCCCCCACGTCCGACTTGTGGACCACCTCGGCCACGTCGAGCTTCAGGACCACCGGGAAGCCCACCTCCTCGGCGAAGGCGATGGCCTGCTCTGGCGTGTCCACGGCGCGGCTCGCAGCCGTGTCGATCCCATAGGCAGCGAGCAACTCGGTGGCGTCCGAGCTCGCCAGCCATTGTCGGTCCGCCCGCCGGGTTCGGTCGATGACCGCTTGGGCTCGAGGCCGGTCGACATCATAGTTGACCGTCCGACCAGGCTCGAGGCTCCGCCAGCGCTCAAAGGAGGCCATGGCGGCCAGGGTGCGAACTGCCCCCTCTGGGAACGGATAGTTGGGCACTCCGGCATCGCGCAGCACCTCCATGCCTCGCTCGTCTTTGCCTCGACCCATGATGCAGGCGAGTACGGGTTTTTTCTGACTCGCTCGGGCCAGGCCATCCTCGATGCCCGCGACGATGCCTTGGGCGACTGCCGTCGGATCGGTCACCACCGGGCTGACGGAGAGCACCAATAGCGCGTCGACACCTGGGTCGGCCAGCAAGGCTGCGGTGCAACCTCGATACTGATCGGCGGTGGCTGAGGCGATCATGTCCACCGGAACGTGCACCGAGGCCTCAGGGGGCAGCAGGGCGGCCATGGCGGCGACCGTCTCTTCGCTCGGTTCGGCCATCTGCAGGCCTGCATGGACGCAGGCGTCGGTGGCCATGATGCCCGGCCCTCCTGCGTTGGTGAGCACCGCGACTCGGTCTCCCAGCGGTGGCGGCTGATTGGCAAACCCCAGACCCAGGTCGAACAGCTGGCGCACGGTGTTGCACCGGATGACCCCGCAGTTGGCGAGCAGTGATGAGGCGGCCTGATCACTCTCGGCCAGTGAGCCAGTGTGAGAGCTGGCCGCCCGGGCGCCCTGCAAAGTACGCCCCGATTTGACCGCCAGAATCGGCTTGCCATGCTCGCGGGTCACTTGCCGGGCCAGCGAGGCGAAGCGGCGGGGATTTCCGAAGCTTTCCAGGTAGAGCATGATCAGCTGGGTCTGGGGATCGGTGGCCCACCAGGACAAAAGATCGTTGCCCGACACGTCGGCCTTGTTGCCCAAGGAGACGAACTGGCTGATCCCCAACCCTACCGACTCGGCCGTGGCCAGCACCACTTCACCCAGCGCGCCGGACTGACTGGCGAAGGCTGCCTTGCCCCGTTGGGGCTGGGTGGCGGCGAAAGAGCCGTTGAGCCGGATGGCCGGATCGGTGTTGAGCACTCCCATGCAGTTCGGCCCGATCATGCGCATGCCGTTGCGCCGCACGATCTCGCTGATCTTTGCCTCTGCGGCGGCGCCCTCGGGGCCGACTTCGCGGAAGCCGGCGGTGATCATCACCAGCCCCTTCACGCCCTTGCGGGCGCAGGCCTCGACCACCTCGGGCACCGCGGCGCTCGGTACCACCACGATGGCCAGGTCGATCGGGTCCTCGATGGCCTCTACCGTCGGCCAGGCACGGAGGGACAGGACGTGACCGGCTTTGGCATTGACCGGATAGACTGGGCCTTCGAAGCCGTATTCGATCAGGTTGCGCAGGATCCCCCGGCCAATGCTGCCCTCCCGTCGGCTTGCCCCGATCACGGCGACGGAGCGGGGCTGGAAGACGGCGGTCAGACCGCGTGACAGGGTGGAGATGTCGTTGTCGCTGCTCATGGGTGGTCTCGCTTCGGCGCCGAGCCGACGCTGGATCCGCCTCAGGACCAGCGCCCAGGCTGGGGATAGAAGCCATAACCGGCAAGCTGGCGCAATGCCGCAGTGATCAGTGCGGAGGCAGGGGAAACGGCTCATCACAGGCGCCTGTCGAGCTGCGCTGCGACTTAGCGCCCTACGGCCGTTGACACCGATCGGCTTAATCGGTATTCAGGTACTGAATTGTGGATTACCGGCGGTCTGCACCGCCGAGTGGTCCGAAAGGAAGTCGATGGCGGGGTCGAAAGAAGACCAGCGGAGCTCGGAGAAAAGCAAGCGCCGCGACTTGCTCGCCAACGGTGTCATGGGGGCTGGCTTGCTGGCCAGCCACTCGTTGGCGGCTGTGCTTGGTGTTCGCTATCTCTACCCGGTCGACGAGGACCGCCGCCGCCGCCTGTTCGTCGCCGTTCGGTCCGAGGTGCCGCCTGGCGCCTCATTCCAGTTCCGTACGCCTGACGGTCAGACCGTGAACATCGTCAACGGGCCGAGTGGCTTCATGGCGCTGTCGGATGTCTGCCCCCATCTCGGCTGTCGGGTTCACTGGGAGGCGCAGGACAACGAGTTCTACTGTCCTTGTCACGATGGCCATTTCGACGTGAATGGTGTGGCCACCGCCGGGCCGCCTGCAGAGATGGGCGCCCGACTGGCCCAGTACCCGCTGGTGCAGGAGGGCGACATTCTCTTCATCGAGATTTCGGTGGGCGCATGAGCAGTGGTGATTCCAGCAGTGTGAGCACCAAGTCTGGTGAGGGCGACGCCTCCAGCCAAGAAGCTTCGGTCGCGGCTCATGACCGTCCAGGACGGGCACGAGCAGCGCTGACCGGCGTGATGGGCTGGCTCAAGTCCCGGTTCCCGGTTGACGCTGACAGCGTGATGCTCAGCCTCAACGAGCCGGTGCCGAGCCATCTCAAGCGCTGGTGGTGGTGTCTGGGCGGCATGCCCCTCTACCTGTTCGTGGTTCAAGTGGTCACCGGCATCTTGCTGGCCTTCTATTACGTCCCCGAGCCGACGCGGGCCTACGATAGTGTCTGGCAGATCACCCACGAGGTGCCGTTCGGCTGGTGGATTCGCAGCCTGCACAAGTGGTCTGCCAATCTGATGATCATCAGCATCGTGCTGCACGTGCTGCGGGTCTATTTCACCGCCGCCTATCGCGCGCCGCGAGAGCTCAACTGGATGTTCGGAGTGGCCCTGCTCGGGCTGAGCATGGTCTTCGGCTTCACCGGCTATTCGTTGGTCTACGAGCAACTGGCCTACTGGGGTGCGACGGTGGCGACCAACCTGGCGGCCGCCGTGCCCGTGGTCGGTGAGATGATGGCCCGTTTCATTCGTGGTGGTGACACGGTCGGTCCGGCCACCTTGACCCGCTTCTACGTGCTCCACATCGGTCTCTTGCCGACGTTGCTGATGGTTTTTCTCGGGCTGCACATCGCCATGGTGCGCACCCATGGGGTCACCGAGCTGCACTTCGAGGACGAGAAGCCTGGTCACAAGCAGACCTTTCGCTTCTTCCCCGATCACATCTTGACCGAGCTGGTCATCGGCATCGGCCTGCTGATCGTCATCTCAGCGGTGGCGGTGATTCTTCCGCCGACGCTCGCCGAGCGGGCGAACCCGCTACAGACGCCTGCCCACATCAAGCCCGAGTGGTACTTCTACTTCACCTTCCGGTGGCTCAAACTCGCGGGTTTGAACACTGCGCTGGTCACCCTCGGCTTGGCTGGCGGGGCATTCTTCTTCTGGCCACTGATCGATCGGTGGCTCCAACGGCAGCTGAAGCGGGACATTTCCGTGCCCGTAGGCGTGATCGCCGTGTTGGGGGTCTTGGTGCTGACCCTATGGGAGGCGGTCGCTCACTGAGCCACGCCTGACGATTGGGAGATCCTGGATGAGCCTGAACGCAAAACGCATCATCGTTGCCATTCTCTCGTTCTTGTTTCTCGTCACCCTCATCGTGGTGGCTTGGGTCGAGGGGTTGAAGCAGCGAGTCGAGACCGAGCCCACGCCGGTGATGACTGGGGTCAACGAGGGTTGCTACAAATGCCATCGTGAGAAGACTCCCGCCATTGCGGCCCAGTGGGCCGATGGGCAGCACGCCAAGGTTGGGGTGGGCTGCGTCGACTGCCACCAGGCCAAAGAGGGGGACCCGGACGCGTGGCACCACGAAGGCTCACTGATTTCTGCGCTGGTGACGCCCAAGGATTGTGGCCGCTGCCACGGCGACATCGCCGCCGAGTTCCAGGCCAGCCACCATGCCAAGGCGGGCCAGATCCTGGGCTCGCTGGATAACGTTTTGGGCGAGATCGTAGAGGGCGAGGCCGCCGCCAATTCGGGTTGCCAGCAGTGCCACGGCTCGCGGATTGCGCTGCGCAAAGGGGCGGATGGCAAGGTCGAACGGGACAAGAGTGGCAAGCCGCTGCTCGACGACGCCACCTGGCCCAACTCGGGCATCGGCCGGATCAACCTCGACGGATCGATCGGGACCTGTTCGGCCTGCCACTCCCGGCACCGCTTCGACATCGAGATGGCGCGGCGCCCGGACAACTGCGGCAAGTGCCACCTCGGACCGGACCACCCGCAGAAAGAGATCTACGAGGAGAGCAAGCACGGCATCGCCTTCGTCACCGCCGATCAGCAGGGCAAGATGCACCTGGGCAAAAAGCCCTGGATCGTGGGGGAGGACTACAGCGCGGCGCCGACTTGCGCCACCTGCCACATGAGCGCCACCAAGCACCAGCCGACCAGCCATGACCCGGGCAAGCGCATCAGTTGGACTCTGCGGCCGGCGGTGTCCAAGCACACCGAAGGCTGGGAGGAAAAGCGTCGCGCCATGCAGGATGTGTGCTCCAACTGCCATGGCCCCGATTGGATCAATGGGCACTACGCTCAGTACGACCGGGTGGTCGAGCTGTACAACGACAAGTTCGCCAAGCCCGCCAAGCGCCTGATGGGGGCGCTGCGCAAGGCCAAGCTGCTCACGCCCACGCCTTTCGACGAAGAGATCGAGTGGACCTACTTCTACATGTGGCACCACGAGGGCCGTCGGGCCCGCATGGGCGCTTCGATGATGGCGCCTGATTATACGCAATGGCACGGGTTCTTCGAGGTTGCCGAGCGCTTCTACATCGAGCTGATCCCCCAGGCCGAAGAGCTCGCCCACGAGAACGAAGAGGCTACCGAGGCGATCAATCAGGTGATCGGTGAGATCTTGGCCATGCCCCAGCACAGCTGGACCAAGGGCATGAGCAAAGAGCAGGCCGCCCGGATCCGCGCGTTCTACAAGAAGCGCTACGACCAGGATGACGGCGCCGATGACGGCGCAGCGCCCAAGCCGCCTGAGGGCAAGGACGGTGACCCGGAGGCGGCCAAGCCGCAGCCGGCCGAGGAGGGCAAGGGCAAACCTGTCGCGCCTGAGGGTAAGGGCACAGCGTCGCCTGATGGGCCGCCTGCTGCGCCGGCCAAAGGCGGGAGCGACTGATGCCCGTCGCGGGAGTAGTGGTCCGCATTAGAGATGGGGCGGGCATTAAGGTGGCCTCGCTGCTCGACGAGCTCGACGGTGTCGAGGTAGTCGAGCAGACCGATGACGGATTCGCGCTGGTCATCGAGGCTGATACAGCGCGCCAGCAACGTGAGCTCCACGAGCGCATCGCGGATTGGTCCGAGGTGGAGCAGGCGTCGGTGGTGCTTCAATCTGGCGAGTTCTGATCGATGAGCACTAATCGCAGAGATTTCATGAAGGGACTGGCGGCGGCCGCGGCGGCTTCCGCTCTCACGGGTTGCCGCTCCACCGGCTCGTCAGGCGAGTCGGGGCTGGATGGCTCGCTAAAATGGGGCAAAGCTCCGTGCCGTTTCTGTGGCACCGGTTGTGGCGTCCTGGTGGGAGTACGCAAGGGACGCATCGAGGCGGTCACCGGAGATCCCGATTGTCCGGTCAACCGTGGCACCCTCTGCGCCAAAGGGTACCACCTACCGGGCATTCTCTATGGCGACGACCGGATCACCCGCCCGCTGCTGCGCAAGGGCGATGGTTACGAGCCCATCAGCTGGGACCAAGCCATCACGCTCATTGCCCAGAAGTACCAGGAAGCGATCGACAAGCACGGCCGCAACTCAGTGGGGATCTACGGCTCTGGCCAATGGACCATCCCGGAGGGGTATGCCGCGCTGAAGTGGTTCAAGGGCGGGTTGCGCTCCAACAACATCGATCCCAATGCGCGGCTCTGCATGGGCTCGGCCGTGACCGGCCACATGACCACCTATGGCAGTGACGAGCCGGCAGGGGCCTACGACGACATCGAGTACGCCGACGCCATCGTGTTGTGGGGTAACAACATGGCCGAGATGCACCCGGTGCTCTTCAATCGGGTGCTGGCCCGTAAGCGGCAAGCGCCTCACGTGCAGCTGATCGACATCACCACCCGCCGTACACCGACCTCAGCCTATGCGGATCTGGTGATGCTGATGAAGCCTCAAGGGGATCTTGCCATTGCCAATGGCATCGCCCGTCATCTGGTTCACCACAGCGGGTTGGATCAGCAATTTGTAGACGACCACTGCACCCTTCGAAAGGGCAAGACCAACATCGGCTACGGGACGGAGGACCATTTCAAGTTCCAGGACAAGCCAGAGCCGATCGACTTGGAGCAGTATCGCGAGCTGGTGGCACCTTACACGCCTGAGCGAGTCGCAGAGCTCGCGGGCGTGTCGGTAGCGGACTTGAAGACCCTGGCGGAGATCTATGCCGCCAAGCAGACGCGGGTGCTGAGCCTGTGGTGCATGGGCGTCAATCAGCACGTGCGGGGCACATGGATGAACAATCTCATCCATGGGCTCCATCTGTTGTCGGGAAAGATCGGAGTGCCAGGGTCGACGCCGTTTTCACTCACTGGGCAACCCAGCGCCTGCGGGACCTGCCGCGAGGTGGGTACCTTGGCCCACGGGCTGCCGGCTGATGGTCATGTGAAGGTGCCGGAGCACCGCGCCAAAGCCGAGAAAATCTGGAAGGTCAAGCCTGGGACCATCGATCCAAAGCCGGGTTTGCACGCCATGGCGATGTTCCGCGCCCTGGACCGCGGCGATCTGAAGGTGATGTGGGTCCAGGTGACCAATCCCTTCGTTACTGTTCCAAATCTGCGCCGCTACCGGGATGGCAAGAAGAAGAAGCGTGACGATAGCTTCCTCATCGTCTCGGACATCTATCCGACGCCGACCACGGCCTTGGCCGACTTGATCCTGCCCTCCTGCGGCTGGGTCGAGAAAGCCGGGGTCTTCGGCAATTCGGAGCGGCGTCATCAGCAATGGGAGCAGCTGGCCAAGCCACCAGGCGAGGCCAAGCCAGATGTCTGGCAGACGGTGGCCGTGGCTCGCAAGATGGGCCTCACCGAGATCTTCCCCGAGACCGACTCGCTGGAACGGGATCTGTACAACGAGTTCCGAGAGTTCACCCTCGGTGTCGGCAAGGACGTTCCCACCTATGAGACGCTGCAGGCGACCCACGGGGGACTGCGCTGGCCCTACGTGGACGGCAAGGAGACCATCTACCGCTACGTGGTGGGCGCCGATCCCTACGCCAAGAAGGGGACCCGGATGGACTTCTACAAGGCCAAGAAGACCGGCGGCCGCGCGGTCATCTGGTTTAGGCCCTGGGAGCCGGCAGCCGAATCGCCTGACGAGGAATATCCCTTCTGGCTCTGCACCGGTCGGGTGCTCGAGCACTGGCACACCGGTTCGATGACTCGGCGGGTCCCCCAGCTGCACCGCGCCGTGCCGCGTACCTATTGCGAAGTCCATCCCGAGGATGCCCAGCAGCTCGGGTTGCGGCCAGGAGACAAGCTGCGCATTACGTCGCGTCGTGGGAGTTGCGAGCTGCAGGCCTCGATTGGTGGCCGCGGAAAGCCGCAGCGTGGGCAGCTCTTCGTGCCCTTCTTCGATGAGTCGGTGGCTATCAACGATGTGACGCTCGATGCCTACTGCCCCATCAGTAAAGAGCCAGACTACAAGAAATGCGCGGTCAAGGTGGAGCGGGTATGACCGTTGCTGGGCGAGCGCTGGCCGCTGCCGCAGTGGTTCCTGCGGTGGCGCTAGCCTTGGCGGGGGGGTCGCTGCTGCTGGCGGGGTGCGGCGAAGCGCCCCGCCCGACGGTCTTGGAGTTGGCGGCCAACCGGGCCTACTCCGGTGCGCCGCCGACGGTGCCCCATCCGGTGATGGCGCGAAATCGACAGCAGTGCCTGTCGTGCCATCTTCACGGCGACGCGGTGAGTGATGACGGCAAGCGGACCGCGCAGGTTACCCCTCACCCAGAGCTCGAGAACTGTGTGTCCTGCCACGTCGAGCGCAACACGGGGACGACCTTTCGGCGGACGCGTTTCAGCGGGCAGACCTATGCGACTGGGGTCCGGTCTCAGCCCCAAGGGCCCTGGGCCATTCCTCACCCGCTGACCATGCGGGAGAACTGTCTCGGCTGTCACGGGGCTCCGAATGCCTCGGCTGCGCTTCGTACCACTCACCCCGAGCGGCAGCGCTGCGTGCAATGTCATCTGCCGGCCTATGAGGGTTTCCCTGGACCTCGAACTGGGCTGAGCGTTCCTGCCACCATCGGTGGCACCTTGCCGAGCTGGTCGCTTTGAGCGGCTCGGGCTGATCTGGGAGGACTCATGGCCGTGGCTGACTCGACTGTAATTGATCTGGACAGCAAGGTCGTCGCAGAGACGCTGTTGGCATCCCTGGCGGAGGCAAAGCTAGCTGCATCCGGCAGCGACCTCGATGTGGCCCAGGCCATTGCGGTGGCGATTCGAGCTGCCCACGTCCTCGGTGTTGAGCAATTGGGCGCCATTTCTGAGAGCTTCCCGGCGAGTATCCGAGCTTTGCTGACGGTCCCCGAGCCGACCATTGACGTGTCTCGCGACGCCGCGTTGGAGGTTCAGGACTCTTGTGCCTTCATCGATCTCTTCGACCTGCTGTGCGATGAGGACCTCCCGTGCCTGGCGCCCCGACTGCACCGTGGTTGGCAAGACAAGACCCAAAGCTGCCGTGACGCGCGCCGCCTGACGGCGAGCGTGGTGGGGTTTTCCATCGACGGCGAGTTTCGCCACTCGTTGCTCGGTGCCGTTGCCATCACCAACCGAGTCTTCATGGTCGCGCCGCCAGTGCGGCTCGACCACGCTCAGAGCCGTCGATCGCTAGCAGCGGTATTGCGACTGATTGACCTATTGTCCGAATCCGACGAGGGCGGTGGGAGCAAACGGCTCGTTGCTCAATTGCGCAGCCAGATGGACGGCTGACCTTGGGCCGACTGATTCAAATCTCCGAAGCGGCTAATCTAGCTATCCACGCGCTGGGTTATCTTGCTCAACGCAATTCGCCGGAGAACCGGTCTGCCAGCGAGATTGCCGGCCTCCTCGAGGTGTCAGAGGCGCACTTGGGGAAGGTGCTTCAGCGGCTGGCCAAGTTTGGTCTGGTGACCTCGAGCCGAGGCGCCCGCGGCGGCTTCCGGCTGGCCCGGGAGCCGGACGACGTGACGCTCCTCGAGGTCGTCGAGCTGATGGACGGCCCGATTGTGGATGACCAGTGCCTGCTCGGAAAGGCCGTCTGTTGGCAGCGTCAGTGCGTTTT
>JAUVCD010000569.1 GCA_030590865.1 Myxococcales bacterium
TCCCAGCTGTGCAGGGACGGTGCCGGCAACCGTGAGCTCGATGTCCACCTCCGCCGGATCCCCCGCTCCTACTCCGCCAGCTCCTCCCTGGGCGGCGCCTCCTTCACCAGCGCCTCCCTGACCCTGCTGCGGCCCGGCCGCGTCATCACCAGCGCAGCCGATCAGCATGGATACTGCGATGATCGCTAAGATCCGTGCGGCAGCAGGTGAGGCTAGTCGTGGTTGGTGCTTCGTTGTCATGCTGTGTCCTGGTGGGTCGCTGGTGGGGGTGTCCGCGAGGGGGCACGAAACGCACAGGAGAGCGGTTGCATGGCGTGTGCCACAGGCCGCGGTGCGCGAGCTTTCCGCGATTTCGACGCACCAGCGCCTCAATCGCCAGCGGCTGAGCACGGTCTGTTGTTCACTTCAGTGAACAGCCGGTGCACTCGAGTGAACAGCCAGAAGACTCCAATTGCGGCGGACTTGGAACGGCGGTTATCCAAGTACTTATGCAATTCTGACCCGTTCGTCCTGCCTGGCGGTCCCCCAATCGGGAACGGTGTAGGATGGGCGCGACCACCTCGTCGGCGTTGCTTCCGGCACGCCTGGCTGGCTGGACGATGACAGACTTCCGAGATACCGACTTCGAGGGCGCGACGGAGACGCTGGTACGCGACGTGGAGCGAGATCGCCCCTTGGAGGCGGTGGTGCGAGTGGTCGACACGCCGGCCACGCCGGACCACATTCGGTTGTCGAGCGGCAGTTGCACGGTCGGCTCGGCTGAGGACGCCGACATCCGCATCTCGGAAGCAACCGTCTCGCGCCACCACCTGCGGCTCGCGCTGGTGCCCGCGGGGGTCCTGGTCGAGGACCTGGGCAGCCACAACGGCACCACCTACCACGGACAGAAGATCCAGAAGTTGGTGATGGCGCTGGGTGGCCGCATTCAAATCGGCGCGGTCACCTTGGCGATCGATCTCGATCCAGACGCCCTCCAGGGCGGTCTCCCACCCTATGTGGCGACGGCGTACCGCGGAATCGTGGGGCCGTCGGCCGCCATGCGGCGGCTCTTTGCGATCTTGGAACGGCTCGAGGGAACTCTCGCAAGCGTGCTCGTCGAAGGCGCCTCAGGGGTGGGGAAGGAGCTCATCGCAACGGCTCTGCACGAGGGATCTGCGGTCGCTGACGGCCCCTTCGTGGTCGTCAACTGTGGCGCCATCGCACCGGAGCTGGTCGCCAGCGAGCTGTTCGGCCACATCGCCGGTGCCTACACTGGTGCGGTCGCCGCTCGGGAGGGGGCCTTTGCGAGCGCCGACGGTGGCACCCTCTTCTTGGACGAGATCGGTGAGCTCCCGCTGCAGGTGCAGCCCATGCTGCTGCGCGCGCTCGAGGCGGGAGAGGTCAGGCCGGTGGGCGCTGACGCTCCCCGCAAGGTCAAGGTGCGCATCGTGGCCGCCACCAACCGAAGGCTCGACGAGGAGGTGGGCGCGGGGCGCTTCCGCGAAGATCTCTACTTCCGCCTGGCGGTGGTGCGCCTCCACGTCCCGCCGTTGCGGGAACGACCGGACGACATCGGGGCGCTGGCTCGGCACTTCGCCGAGGAGCTCGGGGTCGACGATCTTTCGCCAGAGGTCATCGACCAACTCGCCCAGTTGCCGTGGCCGGGCAATGCCCGTGAGTTGCGCAACGCCGTCGAGGCCTACGCTGCCCTCGGCACCATCCAGCCTCGCCAAGGCCTCTCGTCAGTCGATCTGGACCGGATGCTCCGCTCCCATCTCAAGCTGAACCGCCCCTACCGAGAGCAGAAGGACGCGCTCCTCGAGCGCTTCACCCAGCTATACCTGGCCGCATTGCTCGAGCACACCAAGGGTAACCAGACCGCCGCCGCGAGGTTGGCGGGTCTCGGGCGGTCCTACTTCAACCGCCTGTTGCGGAAGTGCGGGCTGCGCGATTACCGTTCGCGGTGAGCCGGGGGCTGCCAAGCCCACTCCCGGTCGTGGTCAGTGGCGATAAAGATATGCGTGGCGGCCCGAGAAGTGGTCCCTGAGGACGAAGATCACACCGCACTCGGGGATGGGCACCTGGAAAAATCCCCCCAGTAGCTCTGGCGCATCGACCATGTCGTCGATCGGCGTCCACAGATCAGCCATCGGGTCGAACTCCCACCAAGCTGATTCGGCAATGTGGTGCACGAGGAAGTTGCCGCTCACCGGATCCGCCGCATGCAGGGCGCGGCCTTGCTCGAGGGAGATCGGAGCGTCCGTCAGGCGCGTCAGCGTGGCCTGGGCGTCCAAACGGTGGTGCACTTCCTCGCCATCGACTCCACTGCCGAGCCAGACAATGCGGTGCACCGGGCTGTACTCGGCGAACACGTTGTACCCTCCCCATAATGCGGCGGTCGCGCCGGGGATCTCCGTCCACTTCGTTCCGTCGAAAGCCGCGAGGTCGCCGGAACCTCCGACATAGACCAACTCGCCAGGGCCGGTCGCCAGCTCGGGAAACCACGTGATGGCAGGCGCGACGATAGGGGCAAAGGGAATATCCAGGATCTCGGTCCAAGAGGAGCCGATCCCTGAGGCGATTCGGCCGTTGCCGCTACGCGCGACGTAGTGCCGGCCCGTAAGAGGATCGAGGGCGTTGGCGTCGTGGGTGTATTTCGTGTCGGGTATCCCCGTATCCTCGAAGGACCAGCTGTCGGTTGCCACGTCGTAGACCAGCAGCATGTAGTTGACCTCGCCGCCGCCCACCCAACGCACGGTGCGCCGGACGGGATCCCATACCGCCGAGTCGGTGTCCCCACCCAAATCGCTCGCAGGGGAGAGGGCCTCGAGGCTCGAGTTGTGGGGCAGTACGGCCCACTGCCTCGGCTGGAGATTAGCAGCCACCGCGCCCAGCACCGTGTCGGTCCCGTCGCACCAGTTGGGTGCTGCGCCGCCTCCTCCGAGCCCCCCGTCTTCGTCGTGAAACTCGATGCCGTCGAGGCCGGCGACCTGACTGCATGCTACCGATGCGCCCGCTAACGCAAGCGCGATCAGGAAACGGCGGGCGGTGCGAATATCTCGCATGAGTCGCTATGCGAATCGTACTGGACCCGTGGTTGCCTGTCATGGGAGGCGAACACGACACGCCTGGCGGGGTCGAGCCGCCTCTTGCTCGAGTGGCTCGCCGGACGGACGAGCAGCGCCGGTCGGCGAAGTGCGTTGGCGCTGCCGACACTGAAATCCACCCCTCTCACGATGCTCCCCGGATCCTCGTCCCGTGGTATCGTGAACAGGTTCATAACTGGACGTGTTTCGCCATGGAGTCCCCACAGCCTGGCAGAGTCATCGCAGGCAGGTACAAGCTGGTCGGGCCGCTGGCGCGCGGGGGGATGGGATCGGTCTGGCTGGCGCGGCACCTGGCTCTCGATTCGCCGGTGGCGGTGAAGTTCATGCGGTCGAGCTTGGTCGACCACGCCGAGGCGCGGAAGCGCTTTGCGCGGGAGGCCAAGGCGGCGGCGCAGATCCGAAGCCCCTTTGTGGTGGACGTCTATGACCACGGCATCGACAACGGCACGCCCTACATCGTGATGGAGCACCTGGAGGGTGAAGATCTAGGCACGCGGCTCCGCCGCGAAGGACCGTTGCCGCTCGAGGACGTCGTGCGGATCGGTGAGCAGATCTGCAAGGGGCTAGGGCCGGCCCACGATCTCGGCATCGTTCACCGGGACATCAAGCCGGGTAACGTGTTTCTGTGCACCAGAGCGGACGACATGGTCAAGGTGCTCGATTTCGGCATTGCCAAGGAAACGGGGGCCAAACCGCTGGTCGAGTCGGAGGCCACCACCACGGGGCAGCTGTTGGGTTCTCCGCTGTATTTGAGTCCCGAACACGCTCGCGGTCAGCCTGTCGATCAGCGAACCGACTTGTGGGCCGTTGCCGTCATTCTGTTTCGTGCGCTCACCGGCACGCGGCCGTTCGACGCCGACGACATGGGCGATCTGATCGTGCGGATCTGTATGGACCCGATCCCGAGCGTGGCCGCACTGCGGCCGGAGATCGACGGAGGGATCGACGCGTTCTTCGAGCGGGCGCTCAGCCGGGACATCGATCACCGCTACCCGGACGCGGAACAGTTCTCCAAAGCCTTCGTGGAGGCGGTGCGAGGCTCAGCGAGCGAACCATCGGAAACAGACGAGATCCCCGTTGGTGACTTGGCCATCTGCACCACCGCACCGGTGCATGCATCTGGTGCAGAGGCTGAAGGCCCCGCCAGCGAGCCCACCGGCGGCACCTTGGGCCCGACGCTCACGTCGCCGCCAGCGGGAGACCGCCGACGCAGATTGCTGGGGACGGTAGCTCTGGTGGTCATCCTTGCGGCGGTATGGTTTGGCGGAACGCAGCTCGGCTGGTTACCTCTTGGCGAGGACGCATCGGCTCCTGCCGCTTCGGCAACCGAGTCGGTGGCCGTTGCGAGCGCCGACGGGGTCACCGGCTCCGCGGCCTTCGTGGATGGTGGCAGACTAGGCCCCGCTGTCGATACCGACGGAGCTGCAGCGGCGGCGAGTGCCTCCTCGTCTGCATCGGCGGAGCGGGCGGATGCAAGCATGCCGCCTGGGCGCCGCCCCTACGCCCGGCCGCGGCCAGCATCCTCCTCGCTTCCTAAGCCCCTTCCAGATATCGGCTACTAAGGCGATGATGCGTGGCGTGTCGGCACCGCCAACGTCTCGCCTAGGAGCTACCGTGCCCGTCCCCGGTCTCAGAACGATGTTCTGGGTCCTCTGGACGGCAGTGTTGTGGATCGCCCCGCTTTCGACGTGGGCTGGAGAAGCGGGAGCGGACCCTGTGCGAGATGAGGCTCGGAAGCTCGCCTACGAGGGGATAAAGGCGCTGCGGGCGCAGCGGTACTCAGAGGCCCTCACCTTTCTCCGCCAGGCGGAGCAGAAATTCCACGCCCCCACCCACCTGCTCTACATGGCTCGCGCTCACGTCGGGCTCGGCGAGCTGGTCGCGGCGCACGACGCCTACGTGGCCGTTGCCATCGAGCCGATTCCGAACTACGCGCCGCCAGTCTTTCACCAGGCGCGGCGGGAGGCGGTCGCGGAGGCACAGCAGCTGCGCCCCCGCATCGCCACGTTGCAGGTGGCGATCGCCGGTGGCGGAGCCCAAGAGATCGCGGTGACCATCGATGGCCGAGCCGTCCAGGCGGGCCGCCTCGCCCATCCGATTGCGGTGGCGTCAGGTGAGCATCAGGTGGTGGCGGTCGGTACCGGCGGAGGACGAGCCACCCAGGTAGCCGCGGTCGCGGTTGGCGAGTCCAAGGTGGTTTCTCTGCATCTCCAACCCGAGTCGCCTCCGAGTTCCTCCGCCCCTCCAGTCGACGGGGCGGACGGCCGCGGGTTGACCGTGGCCGGAGCCCTGCTGGTAGCCGCCGGCGGCGCCGCGCTGGTCGCCGGGGGCATCGCCGGAGGCATGACGCTGAAGCGTGCCGGCGACATCGAGGACACCTGCGGAGGCGACGTGTGCCCGACTGCAGAGGAGCCCACCGTGGATGCGGCCAAGACACTCGGCAACGTGTCGACCGCACTGCTCATCGCCGGCGGCGTGGTGGCGGCCACCGGCATCGTGCTGCTCGTGGCGGCCCCCGACGACGACGAAGCTGCCGCGGCCAAAGGGCCCCGGATCGAGCTCTGGGCGACACCTGTCAGCCTATCGCTGTTCGCGGCGTTCTGAGGCCCTCGCTTGTTCAGGGCGCGAGGTCGCCCGCCAGCCGACAGGGGTGGTCCGGTGCTGGCTCGCGCAGCACGGCCCGCCCGTGATGCCAGACGATGGGCACCTGGGCCCATACCTCGCGGATCAACTCGCAGTCGTTCTGGTAGAAAGAATCCAGGTCCCAACGGAGGAACTGGCCGAGGTCGGTGGCGGCGACGAGCTGCTGAGCGATTAGGGACAGATGCACCACCCGTCCGTGTAGGCGAGCCCGAACGAGCTCCTTGCCATCCACCGAGCTGAGGATGCTCACCACGCCCGTGGCGTGCCCGACCAGGAGCGTGCCCCGCGGTCCCTCCAGGATGCGCAGTGGGGCGCTCCCTGGTGCTCGCTCGAGGACCCGGAGGGGCCCCGCCTGCGCGGTGCCGTTGCCACCGGGCAGCAGCGCGATGGCGCCATCTGCGAGGCCAACGACGAGGTCACGCTCCTGGACAGCGTGCTCCGGGCCGGCGTCTCCGGACGGCTCGTGACCGACTGGTGCGAAGGCCACGGTGGTCACCTGTCGTCCTGCCGGTCGGCGCGCCTGCAGCTGCCCATCGTCGCCGAAGACGTAGACGTCGGTACCTGCGGCGACGAGGATGCTGCCCCGCGCTGCAGCGAGGGCGGTCGGCGCTCCATCGACGGCGAGCGGAATCGTTTC
>JAUVCD010001018.1 GCA_030590865.1 Myxococcales bacterium
ATCAATGCTCGAAGGCGACGATAGAACAAAGGTCGATGAGTCAGTTGCTGACTATGCCAAGGCCATCCACAACAGAGCTTGCCCGCGCTTCAAAGGTCCTCCCCTTCGATGTGGGACTGGTAGAATCCATCACATGCGCAACGTTCACCTAGGGGCTAGCTTCGTCGCATTACTCTTGTTGGCCCCGGCTTGTGGCGACGACGACGGCGGTGGTTCAACCGGGGAAGGCGCCTCCGGCGCCGGTGCCGGATCGGGCAGCGGTGGCGCTGAGGGCAGCGCCGCCTGCGGGGCCATGGAGATTCATGTGTGGGGGACTCTCAATGGCGAGAGCATCGACGTGAGCGGCGCAGCCACTGGGCACACCACCATGACGAGCACGACCAGCGTCTCGGGTGACCCGCTGAGGGTGACCCTCGAATCCGCGGGGTTGTGGCAGTCCGGCGGGACCGAGGCCTGTAACGGGTCGGTGGCTGGGATGGCTCCGGGAACGGTGGGCAACTGCCTCACCGATTCACTCTCGGGTGAGCGCACCGTCGACGACGATGGCGATGGCGCGACCTTCCACCTCACCGGGCTCACGGAGGAGAACCCGGAGTCGCAAGAGTACACGCTCGAGCGCTTCTGCGGCGGCACGCCCGTGACAGGCGAGCTGTACGGCTGCTTCCGTTTCTGAGCGCGAGACGGCAAGCGCTAGCCCAGACAACTCCAGGGTTCGGCCGCTTGCCGACTTCAGGCACCTGGGATGCAACGTCCTCGCCCTTGGGCCGTTCACCCCAGGGAAGCCACCATCGGGGGAAGCTCGTGCGCCTATTCGGCAATCACCTCATCTGCCGGGGCCTGGTCACCGAGGCCAAATAGGCAGGCCCATGCGGTGGCATGTAAGCAACAAACCTACCCCACCGTTGCTTTGCCACTTACCCTCTACCCCATTCGAAATGCTTATTCTCCCCCCGCGCCGATTGGGGCAGCCAACAGGCGGACCAAAGAGCGAAGACGACGTGACCGCCATCGGCGAAGCTTGGTTCACCGCCATTGGCTGACCGGGGTCAGCTCCCCGGAGCGTAGCGGCCGCGCCTCGGAGTCGAGCTCGTCGTCGCTCTTGTTGTCCGTCTAGTGGCCAGGTCCTGTCGGTGGTTAGCCCGGGTGGGGCGGCCCAATTGGGTGTTTGGTGCGCCTATGCCCAGTGAGCCAGAGCTAGTACGGTCGTCGCCATAGCTAGTTGCCCACGCTGCTCACAGGCTCTCACCGTTCGGCAGGCCACACCGCCTGGCCAGAAGGAATCGGTCGATGTGGACTGCTGCGGTCGCTGTGGTGGCGTTTGGATCGACGGCGCCGAGCTGTCTCGTGCGTCGCGCCACCTCGGCGGTCTGTTCGGCAAGCGTGGCGAGTTGGTGCTGAGCTCACGACCCAGTGGCATCAACTGTCCGCGCTGTAGTGCTGCGTTGTCCGAGGTGGGGGTCAACGATGTCGCCGTCGACTGGTGCCAGACTTGTTATGGCGTGTGGCTCGACGGCGGAGAGTACCAGGAGCTGTCCCAGCAGAAACGCAAGGCCCAGCCCTCGACGGTCATCTGCTACGCCTGCAGGAAGCAGGTCCCGCTCGGCGACACCTACTACACCGACCTCGGCATCGCCTGCAGCGCTTGCCGGGACGTCGAGTTGCGTCGGATGGCAGACCACGAGATCGAATACCAGCGCATGGAACAGGAGCGCCAACGACAGCTGGGCGCGCAGAGCTCCGATCGATTGCGGGCGTTGCGTCACGATCTGGACCACGCGACCTACGGTGAGCTGAGGGCGCTGCGGGACGCCTTGAAGTGACCTCGACGCGTCCGAGACGAACCCCGGTCGGGTCCCGTCCGTCCGCTACGCCCAAGACGTGGGCCACTTCCTGATCAAAACCCTAATGCCCAAGCTGTGAGGAGCCAGGCCTGGGGCAGGAGCCACAGGCCTGGGCTGACTGCCACCAACTAGCCTGCCGCTACTGGATGGCCTGCATGCATTTGACGTAGCGGCTCGGCACTGGACTGACGGTGCTGGTTTGGGCATGGGGCGGCGGCAGCCACTCTTACGCCCGGCCCGTTTGCGGGGTAGCCTGCCGCGGCCGTCCAGACTCTCCCCGGTAGGACCATGGTCATTCTCGACAACCTGGCCGCGTATCGCGAGAAGTTCCGCCGACACCTGAAGGCGATGTCCGAGAGCGATGCGGTCAAGCAGCACGTGGGCGCTCCCGAGAACTTCCACCGCATGGGCGCGATCGAGCGCGCGATCGTCGAAGCCTACGGCCTGCCCGGCGACGGCTATCTCATCGATGTGGGCTGCGG
>JAUVCD010000605.1 GCA_030590865.1 Myxococcales bacterium
TCAGGGTCCCGTCCTCACGGGCCAAGGTGACAATGTTCATGGTGGGCGTCCCGACGAAGCCAGCCACGAAAACGTTGGTGGGATCAGAGTAGATGGCCTTGGGAGAGCCGACCTGCTGCAGCTGGCCGTCCCGTAAGACAGCCACCCGATCACCCATGGTCATCGCCTCCGCTTGATCGTGGGTCACGTAGATCGCCGTAATCCCGAGGCGCCGGACGAGGGCCGCGAGCTCCACCCGCAGCTCGGCTCTGAGCTTGGCGTCCAGGTTGCTCAAAGGCTCATCGAAAAGGAATGCCTTGGGCTCCCGGACGATGGCCCGCCCCATGGCAACCCTTTGACGCTCCCCGCCGGACAGCTCGCTAGGCAGCCGATCGAGCTTGTCGCTCAGACCCACCAACTCGGCAATTTCCCCAACCCGCTGGGCACGTTTGGCGCGGCGCATCCCTCTCATCTTGAGTGGGAACGCCATGATTTCACGGACCGTGAGGTGGGGATAGAGCGCGTAGCCTTGGAAGACCATGGCGACGTCGCGCTTCTGGGGCGGTACGCCCGCAAGATCCCGCCCAGCCAACTCTATCCGACCGGCTGTGGGCTCCTCGAGACCGGCGATCAACCTGAGGGCCGTCGACTTGCCACAGCCGCTGGGCCCCACCAGCACCAACAGCTCGCCGTCTCGAACGTCGAGATCGAGCCCTTGGAGCGCAGGCGCAGAAGCCACTTGCCCGCGGCCGGCGGCGAAGCGCTTGGTCAATCCCCGTATGGTGATGCCGCCCATGCTCTCCTCACAGGCCGCCAACCACGACGAGCCCCTTGATCGCCGGCGCGAGGGCTTGCAGCTCGGGGCTGGGGTGAACCGCGACGGGGAGCTCGGCAGCGCGCAACATGGCGGCGTCATAGCTGCTGTCGCCGAACGCGGCCAGCAAGGGCGCGTCGGTCGCCTCCCGTAGGCGCAGGAGCTTGCCTTGTCCATAGGTGGTGCGTTTGGCGAGCCGAGGCTGCACCACGCCCCCTTGAACGGCAGGCTCCATCGCCACCACCCGCTCGGCCGGAATGGAGAGCCGGCCGGCCGCCTCGAGGGCGATCGCCAAAGGCGAGGCCGTCACGAGCCACAGCGGCACGCCCCGATCCCGGGCCCAAACCAGCACCGGGCGCAGCTCGGTCCGCAGGGCAGCCTCGAAGTCGATGTCGTCGAGCACCTGCCGTGACCGCAGGGCAAGCTCGCGCAGAGACCAGCCTGCAAAGGCCCAGGCCATCATCCCGAAGGCGCGCTCTTCATCGTAGCGCCCCGCCTGCAGCGCGCCGAACAGTCGCCTAGCGACATCGGTGGCCCCGCCGGCGCCATGGGTATCTACGCTATGCCGCTTGGCCTCTTCGAGCAGGGCAGCGCGGGCTGGCTCGCGCAGCGCATCGTCCCGCAACGCCGCCAAGAACAACTCGTCGCCGATATCACCTTGCCACAAGGTACCGTCACCATCCGAGGCCATCACCGAACCGGCCCCCAAGCTCGCATGAGCCACCTCGAGCTTCTCGAGCAGCTCGGTCGCTGAAGAACGTGATGCCACCCTCACCCCCCCGCGCCATTGCGCGTCGCCCTGCCCCCGCCATCCTCCATGGCCTCTGACAGAGCTCGCTGCCAAGAGCGATCGTCGTCAGGACGGGCCATCGGGCTGCCGTCGAGCAACCAGAGAAACGAGTCAGCCACCCTCAGGATCTGTTCGGTGCCGCGGTCCCGTTCGAAGACCGCACCACCCACCATGCGAGCCACCGAACGGGGGGACGGCAACCCATCACCGCTGGCGATGCGATCCCGCAGCTCCCTCATCAGGCTGACGATGGCCCGCCGCCGCGGCTCGATGGTCAGGTGGTCATCGAGAGACGAGGCCACCAGCCCCCGGTAGATCACCGTGACTTGCTCGTACCACTGGTGTCGCAGCTGGCGGGCCCAGCGGTCCTCCCAAGTGGTGTCTTGACGGGCCCGCTCGTCCAGCTCGTCAACCATCAGGGCGAGCCACACTTCGGCCATCCCGTCGCGACACCAGAACCCCTGGCCGCGATATTCGGTCCAGCTGGTCGACACGGGCGGTAGCATACCTGTCTCCTAGACCGGTTGGGCCCCCAAAAAGCCACTCGGTGGGTCGACTGGGGCCACCAGACCAAGCTCACCTGGCTAAAAAGCAAAATCAAAGACTGCCGCTTGCGTCCTACTGAGCAACCGGGCAGTAGGGGTAGCCGCTGCCTGCGCGACCCGGCAGATCATCTTACGGAAGCGCCAGTCTTGACATGCAGAGATAGGGGACTATTCTGCGCGTCCCCGAAAACCGAGCACCAATCCATCCTATGCCCACCATCAGCCAGCTGATCCGCCACGGTCGAAACGACAAGATCTACAAGACCGCGTCTCCGGCACTCAAAGCGTGCCCCCAACGCCGCGGTGTGTGTGTTCGCGTGTACACCACGACCCCGAAGAAGCCGAATTCGGCGCTTCGGAAGGTGTGCCGCGTGCGACTCACCAACGGGATGGAGGTCACCAGCTATATTCCGGGCGAGGGACACAACCTGCAGGAGCACTCAGTGGTGTTGATCCGCGGCGGCCGAGTGAAGGACCTGCCGGGGGTGCGCTACCACGTGGTCCGAGGCACGCTGGACGCTGCCGGCGCCGCGGGCCCGAGCTCGACCAACAAGAAAGAGCGCAATCGGAAGCGCTCCAAGTACGGCGTCAAGCGCCCGAAACGGTAACTGAATCTCAAACGCCGCTGTAATCCAGCAGCTGATTGCTTCTTTGCCCACTGTTGTGGGCCTCAAGTGACAAGGAAAGTATCCGATGCCTCGCCGCCGCGAAGTCCCCAAGCGCCGCATCCTTCCCGACCCGAAGTACAAGGATAAGCTGGTCGCGAAGTTCATCAACACCATCATGCTCGATGGCAAGAAGGCGACTGCCGAACGCTCCCTCTACGGAGCCTTCGAGATCATCCGCGAACGCTTCAAGGCCGAGCCCATCGAGGTGTTCCGCAAGGCCCTGGACAACATCAAGCCCAAGCTCGAGGTCAAGAGCCGGCGAGTCGGCGGCGCCACCTACCAGGTGCCGATCGAGGTCCGCCCGGAGCGTCGCATGGCGCTGGCCATGCGGTGGCTCACCAATTACGCCCGCGCCCGCGGCGAAAAGACGATGCGCGAGCGCCTGGCGGCCGAGATGGTCGATGCCTCAAACAACCGGGGTGCCACGGTCAAGAAGCGTGAAGACACCCACAAGATGGCCGATGCCAATCGCGCCTTCGCCCACTATCGGTGGTAGCTCCGATTCAGGACCCAGCACCGGACAGCCCACCCCAAACACGAGGACCGTCACAAGCGAAATGACGACGCCGACATAGGACCGGGCGATACCTACAATCAGGCTGAAGGCCTCAGGCCGACGCCGATAGCTCTTTCCCCCGGCACCCTCTCCAGAAACCAAGTGCCTGCCACAACGCGGCAGGCCGGGCTGGAGAGGGTGTTGTGCATTCAGCACTACCGACCCGCCTCCTTCCCCTCCCGAACCCCTGACCCATGGCCCCCGATTACAGCCTAGAGAGAACCCGAAACATCGGGATCATGGCGCACATCGATGCGGGCAAGACCACCTGCACCGAGCGCATTCTCTATTACACAGGCATCACCCATGCCATCGGTGAGGTGCACGACGGCGCGGCGACCATGGACTGGATGATCCAGGAGCAGGAGCGGGGCATCACCATCACCTCGGCGGCCACCAACTGTTTCTGGACCAGCGACCACGGTCCCTTCAAGGGACTCGACCACCGAATCAACATCATCGACACTCCAGGGCACGTCGACTTCACCATCGAGGTCGAACGGTCGCTGCGAGTGCTCGACGGAGCGGTGGCGGTTTTCGACGGCGGCAACGGGGTGGAGCCCCAGAGCGAGACGGTCTGGCGACAGGCGGATCGCTACGAGGTGCCACGGATCTGCTTCATCAACAAGATGGACAAGGTCGGAGCTGACTTCGCGATGTGCCTCGACTCGATTCGAGAGCGGCTCGGTGCCAGGCCAGTGGCGTTGCAGTGGCCCATCGGCGAAGAAAATTCCTTCGCCGGGGTGGTAGATCTGATTTCCATGCGGGCAGCAACCCACTTCGACGAAGAGAGCCTGGGTGCCGAGTTCGAATGGACGGCGGTCCCCGACGATCTGCTGGAGCTCTGCAAGGCCAAGCGCGTCGAGCTGATCGAGGCCTGCGCCGACATCAGCGAATCGGTGATGGAAAAGTATGTCGGCGGAGCGATTGAAGAGATCACCGAAGACGACCTCTATCAGGCAGTGCGCGAGGCGACCTTGGCCCATGCCTTCGTCCCCGTCTTCTGCGGTTCCGCCTTTCGCAACAAGGCCGTCCAGATGCTGCTCGACGCGGTAGTGGCTTTTCTGCCGTCGCCCTTGGACGTTCCGCCGGTGGAGGGCATCGATCCTGACGCCGCCCCAAAGTCGCGGTCTGGACCGCTGTCCGGCCACGGCCCGCAAGCGGCAGAGCCCACGCTGACCCGCCAGGCCAGCGTCAAAGAGCCCTTCGCAGCCCTAGCCTTCAAGATCGCCAACGACCCTCACGTGGGCCACCTCACCTACATCCGCGTCTACTCGGGCAAGGTCCAAACGGGGAAAGTAGTCCTCAACCCTACCCGTAACAAACGTGAGCGCATCGGACGCATCCTGCGAATGCACGCCAACAAGCGCGAAGAGGTGAAGCTCTGCACAGCAGGCAACATCTACGCGCTCGTGGGCCTCAGGGCGAGCCACACCGGCGACACTCTGTGTGATCAGAAACACCCCATCGTCCTAGAGGTGATGTCCTTCCCAGAGCCGGTGATCTCCATCGCCATCGAGCCACGCACCAAGGCCGATCTCGATCGCCTCTCCGGTTCCCTTCAGAAGCTGACCTACGAGGACCCCTCGTTCCGCAGCACCTTCAACAAGGACACCGCTCAAACCCTCATCGCTGGCATGGGCGAGCTACATCTCGAGGTCATCGTCGACCGCCTGCGTCGTGAGTTCAAAGTGAACTGCAACGTCGGCAAGCCCCAAGTCGCCTACCGCGAAAAAATCCGTGGCGCCGTGACCAACGTAGAGGGGCGCTTCGTGCGGCAGACCGGTGGACACGGTCAGTATGGACACGTGGTCATCGACGTCGAGCCCGGCGCGCCGGGCAGCGGGTTCGTCTTCGAGAGCGACATCAAGGGCGGCGTCATCCCCAGTGAGTTCATTCCGGCGGTCGGCAAGGGCGTCAAGGGCGCGATGGAACGTGGGGTGCTGGCCGGCTATCCCATCGTCGACACCAAGATCCGGTTGCATGATGGCAGCTTCCACGCCGTGGACTCGTCGGCGCCAGCCTTCGAAGTCGCCGGCTCACTGGCCTTCCAAGAGGCGACCAAGCGAGCAGGGATGCAACTGCTCGAGCCCATCATGGCCGTGGAAGTCGTCTGCCCCGAGAACCACCTGGGTGACGTCATCGGTGACCTCAACGCGCGGCGGGGGAAGGTGACCGACATGGCCCAACGCTCCAACGCGCGGGTCATCCAAGCAGAGGTCCCGCTAGCCAATATGTTCGGCTATGCGACCGACCTGCGCTCCAAGACGCAGGGACGGGCGGACCACACCATGCAGTTCAGGAGTTACGAGCCCGTACCCCAGGGGCTTCAAGAGGAGATCATCGCCAAGCAACACGGCTTCTACCAGAGCCCCTAGCTTCGCCTTCAACGTTCAGGCTTCGAGACTGGAGAGATCAATGGCCAAGGAGAAATTCGTCCGCAACAAGCCCCACGTGAATGTCGGCACGATCGGTCACATCGATCATGGCAAAACGACGCTCACTGCGGCCCTTCTGGTGGTGCAAGCCAAGGACAAGATGGCGGAGATCAAGAGCTA
>JAUVCD010000064.1 GCA_030590865.1 Myxococcales bacterium
CGAAGTAGCGGGTCAGGCGCTCGGCGTAGCGTCCGTCAGGTCGGTGTTTGAGGTAGTACCAGGCGGTGGCCATGCGCTCGTCATAGGTCTCGGCCAATCGCACGCTGCGGTAGTCAGCATAATCCCCCGGCGAGGCGATGAAGACCTGCCCGGCGTTGCAGCCGCTGAGCGCAGCGACGGCAACAACGGCGAGCCATGGACGCCACCCGCTCATCAGGGCGCCTCCGGCTGCTGGTCAGGGGGACAGAAGTTGCACTCGGTGGGTACGGTGGGCGCCAGATCGTCCACATAGGCGGCATAATCATCGCAATCGAACGTTCTCAGAGCGTTGAGGCAAACCTCACCATCGTGGACTAGCGGGAAACAGTCTGCCGGAAAGGTCGACTCGAGCAGCACCGTGCCGCAAGCCAGCTCGCAAGCAGCGCTAAAAAAGTCGCAGTCCTGGCACTGGCGGCAATCGATGGCCTGTTTCTCAGAGAAGAACTTAACCGGATCGAGCTGGGCGATCTCTTGACCGCAGCTGCCAATGTCGCCTGCCGTCGGCCCGGCGACGAACAGCAGGACCAGCAACGACAGCTTGACGATCGACCATCGCCGAGGACCACGAGGCGACCGCTCACCGCGCCCCAGATCGCGGCTGCACGCTGTTGACCTCATGGCAAGACCTCGAAGTCGATGAGCAGCCCCGCTTGAGCCGACACCACCGGAATGACCGTGTATTGAGTCTCCCAGGACCCGGCCCCGTAGAACAAGTTGCCCACCAACTCGGCGGTCACCCCGAGCGCGCCGGTCACGTAGTAGGCGCCACCAAAGGCCAGCTCTCCGCCCAGGTTGGCATCAGGCGCGGTCAAGACGACGGCACCGAGGCGTGCGTAACCCAGCCATGGCGAGGAGCCACGAACCAGCAGCATGTAGCTGCCGCTGATAGCCTGTTGGCTGACCCCCTCGAGAGCGACGGCGAGATGCACCACGGGACCGTGCTGCAACCCGAAGGGATCCCCGAAAGCCATCCCCACCGACGTATCAAGATAGGGGGCCGTCAGAGACAGGGATTCGGGGGTGTCGCCGAGCTGGGTGCGAAGCCGGTAGGGGTTGTTGAACCGAAGCCCGCGGCCGAAGCTGAGGCCGAGTAAGAAACGAGCGTAGCCTCCTCGTGGGCGGGACAGACGGCGGTAGAGCGTCAGGTCGCTCTCACTCAACCCATCGGCGTCGGCGCCAGGCGCGTCAGCTGACCGCTCGTCGGTGCCCGTCGGCTTGGCGGCATCAGCAACGCGGGCAGAGGTCGACCAGGCAGCGAGGATGAGCCCGACGGGCCACCACTTTCGCCAGTGGTGAGGGCGCGCCCCGACGCTCCGTCGACGCCGGAGAGGCTCCCGAGGGGGGGGCGAGCAGCGGTCCAAAGGCTGAGCCACGATGGAGTGCCCCTAGCCTCGGCAGGCGCGCTCGACCTCGTCGATCGTCTTCGGTATGGCCGCCGACAAGACCTCGGCACCAGCGGCGGTGATGAGGATGTCGTCCTCGATACGCAGACCGACACCGCGAAGCTCGGCCGGGGCTTGCTCGTCGCCAGCCGCAACGTAAAGGCCAGGTTCGATGGTCAATACCATGCCCGGTTCGAGCTGCCGGGGCTTGCCGTCGACGAAATAGGCCCCGACGTCGTGCACATCCATGCCCAACCAGTGGCTGGTGCGGTGCATGTAATAGCGGCGATAGGCCTCGCTCTCGATGGCCTCGTCGCGGCTGCCCTCGAGCAACTGCAAGCTCACCATCCCATCGACCAGGCGGGACAGACACGCTTGGTGGATCGCCTCGATGGTCGTGCCGGGCTTGGCCTCGGCTATCGCCGCCAGCTGGGCGTCGAGCACCACCTCGTAGATGGCGCGCTGCGAGTCGCTGAACGTCCCGTCGACAGGAAAAGTGCGCGTGACGTCCGCGGCGCAGTAGTCCATCTCGCAACCGGCATCCACCAGCAGCAGATCCCCCGCCTGCACCTGCCGGTCATTGGCGTGGTAGTGCAACACCGTGGCGTTGGCGCCTGAGCCCACGATCGTGGCGTAGGCGGGGCGCGGCGAGCCGTTGCGGCGAAAGACGGCACTCAGCTCCGCCTCGATCTGATACTCCCACATTCCCGGCGCGGCCTGGGCCATCGCCCTCTCATGAGCCTCGCCGGTGATGGCGACCGCCCGCCGCAGACTGGCGATTTCCTGGTCACTCTTGACGACCCGCATGTCGTGCCACAGCGGCTCGGGATGGTGGATCGCCCTGGGCCAGCGCGTCGGTGAGCGCCCCTTGCCCCGAGCTTGCCCGATGGCCTCGAGCACCATGACGTCGAGACGAGGCTGCTTGCCGAGCTCGTAGTAGAGATGGTCCGCGCCGCTGAAATAGCCCGGCAAACGTCGGGCCAGCTCGTCAATGGGGAAGGCCGCGTCCAGGGCGCAACGCTCTTTGACGCCCTCGATACCGGCGCGAGCTCCGTTCCACAGCTCTCGTTCGGCGTCCGGTGGGCGCACGAACATCACCGCTTGGTGCTCAGGGTGGACCGATGACAGCACCAGCACCGAGTCAGGCTCCTCGAAGCCGGTGAAGTAGACCAGATCCGAGTCCTGCCGGTAGTCGTGCTCCACGTCGTTGTTGCGAAACACCACCGGGGCGGCTGCAATCACGGCTACGCCGTCGATCTGCTCCAGCAGGCGACGCCGACGCTCGGCGAAAAGTTCCATCGCCCCAGTACATTAGCGATACATTCGGCCCCGAGCTAGATGAGCCTTCAGGATTCTCGGACACGCCCACCGAATTCTCGCACCAGAGCGCAGCGCGCCGGCGCAGGGCTCGCCACGAGAATGCCGCAGCGCCGCCTCGCGACCCGCTTCGGTTGTTGGGCGTGGCTCACCGCTACCGCCCTTGCAGCGAGCGGCTGCTCGAAGACCGATCCGCCATGGCGCCATCAACCTGACGGCTCGGTGGTCGACGAATCTGAGCCCTTCTTGCCTGGCGACCGCTCGGGGCCATGGCTCGGAGACGCCTCCATCGGAGACAAGAGGCCGTCCGACGGCGGCACCGACGGCAGCACCCACAGCACCCCCCACAGCGCCATCGTGAGCCGAGTCGGTGGTCTCTGGGTCAGCTGTTACGGCCGCTTTCGCCCATCCGGTGATCCCCGCAAGGATGTCACCCGGCTGGGATTGATGTGCGGGCCGGTCAACGGGATGACCCAACAGGGCGACACCTTGGAGGGGGAGGTCAACGCTGGCGCCGGACCGCCGGGACAGCCTGGATCCCCCACCGTCACCGGCCAGTTTCAGGCCCAGGCAGGCGGCTGTTATCGCATCTTCGCTGTTGCCGCGCCGCCGATCACGGATCTCGACGTCACGGTACGCTCGAGCCGCGGCAGCCACCTGACCAGCGATCAGACTGAGGACAGCTGGCCGATCGTCGATCCCGAGCGGCCCTTTTGCAGCTTCGACGACGACACCTTTCGCGTCGAAGTGTCTGCCAAAGGCGGGGCCGGTCGGTTTGCTTTGCAGGTCTGGACGCTGGCTGGAACCGGCAGCGGCAACCAGAAACCGCAGACGAAATAGGGGTTGGGAACCGTAACGCCGATTGACTTGGTTGACGCACAGCGTTACGCCACCGGCCACTGATGAGTGGTGACCGCGACCCCTCTGACTTCGATCCCTTCGACCAAGATGACGAGAGCGACGCCTCGGAGCGGGAGGAGAAGCGCCTCTACGAGCGAGTGTTGCCCCAGGTGATCCAACGCTTGGTGGAGCGCGCGGTAGAGACCGGCGTGGAGAAACTCACCGAGGCTCCGGAGAATATCCGCGACCTGATGAGTGATTTGAAGCTCCCAAGGGAAGCGGGCCAGTATCTCTACCACCAGATGGACGACACCAAGAAGGGCGTCTATCGCGTCGTCGCCAAAGAGCTGCGAGATGTCCTCGAGCACACCAACTTCGCCGATGAGATCGCCGATGTGCTCACCAAGCTGTCTTTCGAGATCAACACCACCATCCGTTTCGTCCCCAATTCGGCAGCCCAAGAGCACCAGGACGACGATGAGGAGCCCAATGAACAGGCCCTCACCGACGACCTGGAGGCTCCCAAGCGGCCCTCAAGCAAGATCCCGCGCCCCAAGGTCGTGTCGAAAGTAGTCATGACGACACGCAACAAACCAAACCGGCGCTCAGACGACTGAACAAGCACCATGAGTAAGAAACCCAGCACCGGCGGCGAAGTGGACGCGTACTGCACCAAGTGCAAGATGGATCTCAACCACCGTATCGTCGCCATGGAGGGCGACACGATCCGGCGTGTCGAGTGCCTCACTTGCCGCGGTCAGCACAACTACCGCCTACCCAAGTCGGCCAGCCAGCCGGCCCGCAAGAAAGCAGCGAAAAAGCGGGCCACCAAAGCTGCCGCGACCCGAGCGCGGACGCTCCAAATGGAAGCGGCCGCCGCCCTCTTGGCCGAGTGGGAGCAGGCCACCCAAGGGCACGGACCGGAGAAATTCACGGCTTATCGAGTCACCGAACAACTGACACCGGGTCAGCTGCTGAGCCACAAGAAGTTCGGCGACGGTGTGGTGACCGAGATCGTCGAGGGGAGCAAGGTGCGGGTTCTGTTCGAACCAGGCATCAAGCTGCTCGTTCACGGGCGCTAGCGCGCAGGCCCGGTTGGCGGTGCACCTAGGCACCAACCCGCCCTCGCTGGCGTGACCGCACTCGCTATGGGTTGGCCGCTAGCTTGGAGGACCGGCGTCCACCTTCGGAGGCCGTCGCTTGGCGAGCCCGGGTGAGATAGAAGAAGTCACGCACCGACGGGCGAGACACGTATTGGTCCTCAGGATAGTCGATCGCCGGAATGAGCGCTGAGGTCGCCACCGGCTGGTCATTGTCCTTGCCGCGCTCGTAGAACAAGAACCGCGGATAGGAGTGGTTCACGTCGAGCTCGGCGGCCCAGTGGGCGCCGGCAGCCTTCATGCCACGGGCCAGGGCCTGGGCCGTCAGCGCCTCGCCCAGACCGTAGAACAGAATCTTGCGGTCCTCGTCTAGCCCAACGGCTGAGCGCCGGATGATGGTCTCGCCAGCGACCGTCGCGCCCCAACCCTTGGCCCCCGCATTGTAGTGAAGCACCTGATGGATCGCGCCATCTTCCACGAGACAGGGCGGCGTCTGGCGGTAGAACTGGATTGGCGCCGACTGAGTCTTGAGCTTCGACCAGGTGGCGATGCGGTACCCGCCATCGGCGAGACGAGCGAACGTGCAGGCAATATCCCGAGGCGGCAGGTATTCGACCCCCTCGAGCAGCATCCCGTAGCGGCCGTGAGTCGCCTTGAAGCCGCCGTTGAAGGCAGCGTAGAGCGCGTCTTTGTGGTCGCTCGGGATCATGCCAGGCCGATCCTCGCGCCGGACCTTCAGGCTGTGCGGCTCGTGGGTGCCGGCCACCAAATGGAGCTCGAAGGCCAGCGGATCAATCGCCACCACCGCGAGCGCTGCGAAGCTACGCCGCTCATCTGGGTGAACCAAGGACTTGAACATCCCGATGGGCGCCTGCGGATCCCGCGTGTCGGTGACAGGCACCCAGATGCCGTCAGCCGAGGTGGCCACCTTGTCGTAAGGGGGCACGAAAGGCGTCGGCGAAAACGGTGGCTCGCCCGGCGCGGCCTCGACCGGCGGAGCCAGGACCACGTCATCCGGCACGTCCCAGAAGGCCTTCGGCTTGGCGTCCTTGTAGCGCCAGAGGTTGACCCGGTCCTGGATGCCGTAGGCCACGTCCTCTGCCCAGGCCACTGGCCCGGGCCCGACCACGGCTCGGACGCCATCGGCCAGGGCGGGGCCAAGCCACGACACCCGATGAATGGCGATCCACAAGCCGATGATGGCCACCAAACCGAGCAGCGTCAGCTTACCCAGGCGCCCAGCCCAAACTCGCAGGCGGCTCCGTCCTTGGTCTGCTTCCTTCTTCTTGGCCATCACGTCAGCCGGTGGCGGTGGTTTGGCGCACTGTCCATTGGTGCACTGGCAACAATACCGTTGGGCAAGCCCCTATTCCAAAAGGGTGACTCGAATCGGCTTGGCTCGCTGCTCTCCCTTGGGGCTCGCATCTGCTCGCAGGCTCAATGGGACATGGGTTCTGCTGTGCAGTCCGACAGATTGACCGCCCAGCACGGGGCATCCTCGTCAGGCCGTCCACCTGGCGGTCCTACCGACACCTCGACCCGGGACCCTCCGACGGCACGCATATACACACGATATCCGACAGCGTCGTATCCGAGCGAGCAAACGACACGTTGAATCGACGGGTGGTCGGCCGCCATGTCGGTGCTTCCCTGGTCGGCGCTCGCATATAGAACCGTTACTTCGGGACGAGTACAGGCACCGAGCTCACGCCACACGTCGTATCCCGCCGACGGGTCCAGCACGGTGAACAGCTTGCCGCGCTTGGCCCGTCCGACCAAGAAGCTGAACCCTGTCCGGTCGTCGGACACGGCGCTGGGTGACATGTTCTGGTAGCGCAAGGTGAGCATGCCCAGAGCGGTGGCTAACTTCACCGTCGGCGCAGACAAATTCGTGTGATCCGGCTCACGGAACTTGTGGACCCTCACCCCCTCCGGCAGGACCGCTTCGAGTCGCTCCTGCAGGAACGGGTGCATGCCCAAGCGACCGCCGATCAGCACCCGCAGCGCCGCATAGGGCACCTCGGCGTTGGTCATTTGCTCAAAACCTTTGGCGATTGCCTGCTGGATGTGCACCGCCGCCTCGGAGAGCTGGCCACGCAACCATTCGCTGAGCACAGCACGGTCGACCATGATCCGGACGTCCCTGACCCGGCCATCCCGGGCGAAGAGCTGCACCAGATCAGGCAAGGGCGTCGGTGCCACCGACTCGAGGATGGGGCGGACGGCAGCCTTGAGCAACCGCACGTTCACTTGGGCTTCCATAGAGGAGACCAGCCGCTCCTCGGCTCCGGCAATCACCTTTTCGCCTGATGGCGGAACGAAGGGGATGTCGTTGTGCTTCATCGAGGTGCCGCTGGCCTCGTAGGCCTGGTAGGCCAGACGGTGGAGCAGTAGCTCGCCACCTAGGTGAGAGAGCACCATGGGCTTGACGTGCTCCATGATTCGCTCGTAGCCCCCGGCAATCTCGTCCGCCGTACCCTCCCGGTACTGACCACAAAGGATGGTCGTCTCGCTGGCGCCGGCATCGATGGAAACGAAGGGGACCGGGTCCTGCGGCTTGGGCGTAATGCCGAACACGCGGAAGGCATAGGCCGCGAAGGCCACGACGTTGGGGCCAGCGTCGGAGACTTGAAGCAAGTCGAGGTCGTCGTAGGCCACCATGCCGGCAGGCAAGCTGCGCAGGATCCCCCGTCGAACCTGGGCGAGCGCCTGGTTGCGAAGGTCCGCTGACCAACCGGTGGGCATGCCCACCGTGTAGCGAAGGTGAAGCCCACGGTGGCGAGCGTTGACGTGCAGGCCAATGTAGTAGGCGAACAGCTCGAGGGGATCGAAAGGATCGTCCGGCCCGATCCCCTCTTCATCGATGATCGGCGGAGCCGGCGGTTCGAGCTTCTGGGGCGCGTCTAGATCCGAGCGACCACAGATGGAAATTTCTTCACCCTCCGCGATTCGCCACGGCAGCGAGCCCAGCTCGGCGATCGAGGCCTTGGTGCGCTGCGCTCGCTCTTTGCCGTGCAGGGCCCGGCGCGCTTGGGCACCAAAGCCCACGTAGATGTCGCCCCAACGGGTGAGCGGCAGAATGACGCGATCACGCCATGCCTTCAATGTCCGCGGTAGGTTGCTGAAGGCGATCTCACTCGGCGTTTCGTAGTCTCGGGAAGAGGTCGGCTCATCGGAAGCGCCGACCCGGATGAACTCGTGGCGCTCACCATCGCCCACCGCCACGACGGTCGTCGAGGTCCCCAGGTCGATGGCCACCCAGGCATCTTGCACGTCAACATGCGGGTCCCGTCGGACCACCTGCGGCGGCACCACTTCCTTTTCAGCGCGGCCGACGCGCCGGTGCAGACCCACGACCTTTCCTTTGCGCAGGATCGCGATCTTCTTGGTGCCGACGAAGCGGCTCCCTTGCCAGAAACCGCGCTGCGGATCGGTCAGCACCTCCCCTGAGATTGGAGGAAGCGCCGCGACAATCTCGGGGAAATTGTCGGCGATGAGATTGGCTCCAGGACCCGCGTCGAAGCGCTCGACCTTGATCGGCGGACTGTAATAATCCTGCGCGGCGTTGCCATAAATCCGCGGCGTGGTCGTAATCAGATCGAGGTAGGGGACGGCGCAAGTGTCCTCGGTCAGCCGGTACTCCTGATAGGTTCCCGCCGGCGAGACGGTGTTCTCCATCTCCGGCCCGAGCCGCGGTGCGTCCGCGTTGAGCTCAGTACCGAAATAGAGAAACTTGGTGGGCACATCGTCGGTGAACGCCGCGATCCGCACCTCGTTGAAGGTCTGCCGTCCCTCCAGCGGCGGCAGCGGGATCGTGTAGTCCAGCACCAGGGTGGTGATCCACTCCTGGCCCAGCATCTGGGACTCCCAACTGACGACTAGTGTTGGAAAGGAGCGGCCCTCGAGTGACACATGTCGCTCGGCCTCGGCCACGGCGGAAGGCTCGATGGAAAGCTCGTACTGAGGCATGTTCGGTCTTGGGGCCTCACACAAAACGGGTGCAGACCGTGGAACGAGCCTGCGCCACCAGAATCACTGGGGAAATACCACCCCAGCGAGCCGCGACCTCAGGGGCCACGACTCCGCGGAGATGGTAGCAATCTCGGCGCTCAAACCGCAACTGCAGGCACCACATTGTTGTTGGAGGCCACCGCTGGGACGGTCAGGCGACCGGGGCCACACCGAACGGCTCGCGCAGGTTGGGCACGCCAAGGCTTGGTCCTCAGCGTAGTGGGCGACCGATCCTGCTGACTCCACTCGCGCCCACTGACCGGGAGGGCCACTGGAATGCTGCGCCAAGTGGATCGAGCAGCCTAGACCGGCGATCAAGACCGGACCGTAAGAAAGGCCAGCGATGTGCAATTCGGCGCTGGGTGGCACCCTCTGGGACGGGCCGCCAACCCGCAAACCGGCTTGCTCGACTGCAAAATAGGCACGGCCCCGAGCATCGGTCGACTGCCCCAGGACCGACCCGTCAGGCATGCGAAGCTCGACATTGGCCCATGCCAGAGCGGTCCAGCGACAGGGTTGCCAGCTTCCCTGGCGACGACGTGGCGCTCCGGCCACCACCTCGGATTGGTCGATGGTGCCGAAGGCATGGGCAACAAAAAGCGCACCGAGAACACCGCTAGTGATGACCGCCGCGGTGCCCAGGGTAGTGCCCGCTTCTCTAAGCTCTTCAATACACAAGGGGTCAGACATTGCTGCCCTCCTGCGCCGAGGCACCCGCCGACCAGGAACGAGCGCCATCGCGGTTGACCCCACGCAACCGATGCGAGATGGTTCCTCGATCCATACGGGTCGGAAGGGAGTCGGGCATCCTGACGGCGCGGACGAGGCGGCCAGCCGGGGGGATGCCGTAGGACGCAATGGACGACGGCGCCAAAGGTGACACATTCACCGCAGCGATCACGGCTGCGCAGAACGATCCGGGTAATGACGAGCGGTGGGGCGAGCTGGAACAGCTAGCCGACGACCTGCAACGTCCTGACGAGGTCACGGCGGCCTACCGGGAGGCCCTCGACCGGGGGCTCGCCAAAGACGTAGCCCCGCAAGTGGCCGAGCGGGCCGTCGAGTTCTGTCAGGCGTGGTACATCGACACGCCCGAGGCGATGCCCGAGCTTTTGTCCGCCATCGTCGAGCGGTACCCCGATCTGGACTGGGCGTTCGAGCGCTTCGTCGTACTGCTGACCTCGAGCGGAACCTGGACCGAGCTACTCGCTTTGTACGACCGCGGCTTGGCGGCCACGCGCGAGGAAGGCAAGCGCCGCCGCTTGCTCGATGACGCAGCGCGACTGGCCAAGGACTTCGCCGATCAGCCGGATCGCGCGGCCGACTACTTGCAGCAATTGCTGGTGCTCGACCCGGGAAACGACAAGGTGGTCACTTCCCTCGAGCGGCTGCTCGAGCGGCGGGAACGCTACACCGAGCTGCTGACCCTGTGGCGCGAGCGCATCCCCAGGCTCTCGCCCGAAGAGGCGCGGACCACCCGGGCAAAGATCGCCGAGGTCTGTCTCGACCAACTCGGTGAGCCACAGCGGGCCATTGCCGAGCTCCGTGAGCTGGTGGAAGAGAGCCCAGGGCACGCCGAAGCTTGCGGCCACCTCGAACGCATTCTCGATAGCGAGTCAGCGCCCATCGAAACGCGGCGGGAGGCACTCTCGGCGCTGCGCAAGACCTATCAGATCGTCCAACGGCGAGAAGACGTGGTCCGGGTGCTCGAGAAGGCCCTGACCTTCGTCGAAGCCGACGATCGTCGCGCCCTCCGGCGCGAATGCGGCAATCGATTGGCCATTCTGGGCCAAGACGAAGAGGCCATCGTTCATTTTGGTCAGCTGCTCTGCGAGTCCCCCGAGGACACCGATGCTCGCCGCCAGATCCGGCAGCTCGCCCGCCGCGCCGACCGCCGTGATCTGCATGCCAAAGCGCTGCTCGACGCCGCCGAGGCGACCGACGACCAGGCTCAGCAAGTGGTCTTCTGGCTCGAGGCTGCCGATGTCAGACACAAGTCGCTGGACGATGCCGCTGGCGCCATCGAGCTATACCGACGGGTGCTCGATACCGAGGAGGCCGAGCACGCCCACGCACTGAGCGCCGCCCACCAACTCGACGAGCTGCTGGCCGCCAGTGAACAGCTCGACGAGCGATTGACGGTGCTCGAACGGCTGGCCGTGCTCGAGCGATCACCCGCTTTCCGCAGACAAATATTGGGGGAAGCGGCACGGCTCGCTGAGCAGCTCGAGGACGCCGAACGGTCACTCGCTTTGTGGCGCGAGGCCCTGGAGCGAGACCCGAGTGATCTCGAGGCGCTAGGCGCGGTCATCGACTTGCTCGAGCGCACCGAGCAATGGGACGCGCTCGTCGCTGGCTTAGTGCAGCGCGCCGCAGCGCCCGTATCACCCCAGCAGCAGCGCGCCGACTCGGTGCGGGCGGCCAAGGTGCAGCAGAACAAGCTAGCGCAGCCCGATGCCGCCATTGACAGCTGGCTAGCGATCCGTGAGCAGTTCGGCGAGGACCATGAATGTCTGGCAGCGCTCGATGGTCTCTTGTCCGAGACCGAGCGGTGGCAGGACTTGGGCAAGCTGCTCGATGGCGCAGTAACCCGGGAGCGGGACGAGACGGCCCGACGGCTCGACCGGCTGGCTGACATCTACCGCAGCCAGCTCGACCAACCGGACTTCAGCCTGCCGCTCTACGTCCAAGCGATCGAGCTCGACCCAGGTGACGGGGCGGCCGGCGAGGGTTTGACGGCCCTGCTGGAGCAGCCTGAATGTGGCAAGCGTGCTGCCGAGGCACTGGCCAGAGCCTACCAGCGGACCGAGGACTGGGCGAGCCTCCTAGAGCTGCTCGAGCCACGGCTGGCGCTCACCGAAAGTCCCGAGACCCGTGCCGAGTTGCTGGCTGAAGCCGCCAAGCTGCACGAGTCCCAGAGCGGGGATACCGCTGCGGCCATGGCGGCGATGACCAAGGCGGTGCCGCTCGATCCGCGGCGCCGCGACCTGCGCCGCGAGCTGTTGCGCCTGGCCGAACAGACGGAAGCCTGGACCGACGCGACCGAAGCCCTTTGTGCGGCCGCCGAGGCGCTCCCCGAGGATCCGGAATCTGCCGCTGAGCTGCGCCTTTTGGAGGCCCAACTTCACCAAGAGCGGCTCGACGATTGGGCCTCGGCCTTCGAGGCACGACACGCGGCGGGCGAGCTCGCACCCGGAGACGCCAAGACCTTGGTCGCCATCGCGCAGAGCGCCGCTCGAGCGGGCCGCTGGCCTGATGCGGCCACGGCCACCGTATCGGCAGTGCTCACCCTGGGGCGACTCCCGTCCAGCCTAATCAGCTCGCTAGAACAGGCCGCCGAGGCCATCGAAGTGTGGAGTGATCTAGCGGATGGCTTGGCCGAGGCGGTGTCCGCCAAGTCGGACGAGCTCAGCGCCGACCTAGCCAGTGATCTGTGGGGGCACATCACCGTTTGGTACCGCGACCATTGCGATGACCCGGACGCGGCCACCCAAGGGGCCCAGAAGGCTCTGGCCCTCACGCCCGAGAACGTGGACGCCCTCAAGCGGCTGGTCACCTTGCAGCGTCGCGATCCTGGCCCGGACTTCGCCAAAACCCTGATGTTGGTCGACCGGTTGGGGGACGAGCGATCCCTCGATGCGCTCCACGAGGCAGCGACGCTGGCGCTCGGGGGCGACGACGCCAGCGAGACACGCCGGGTGCTCGAACGCCTCTACCGCAAAGCTACTGATCTGTGGCTCGCGGACCAGGCTGCCAGCGGAGAGCACGAGGCACGGCCCACCAGCTTGTGGGCTCTCGAGAAGCTGGTGACCGGACGACAGGAGGCGGAGGACAACGACCAGGCCGCGCGGCTCCTCATCGCCGGTGCCGAGCTACCGGTTGACGCCGCTGAAGCGGCGAGCTTCAGCCTTCGGGCTGCCGAGCTATTGGCCGAGCAGGGCGATCGCCTGCGGGCCATCGACGCCTACCGCCGAGCCCTCGCGGCCGCCCCCGAGGATCTCGACACGATCCGTCGGCTCGCCGATCTGAGCGAAGAAGAAGAGCAGCGCTCCGGTAGTGTAGCCTTGCGCGAGCGGGAGCTCACGCTCACCCCGGCGCCGGACGAGAAGCTGGCGCTGCGACTGGCCAACTCGCGGCGCGCCGCCGATCTGGAGGCCCGCAGCGGCCGGGTCGCATCCTTGCTCGCCAATCTAGACGATGCACCGGGGCACGCCGAATCGCTCGAAGCGCTCAACCTAATCCTCGACGAACGAGGCCGCCACGAAGAGCTCGCCGAGGTGCTCGAGCAGCAAGCCACCAAGCTGGCCGAGCTAGGCGACGCCGAGCGCGCCGCCACGCTATGGGGACAGGTTGCCGCCATCAGTGAACGGCACCTGCGTAACGCCGAGCGCGCCATCGGGGCCCACCAAAAGGTGGTGGAGCTGGCCCAAACCAGTGCATCCCTCGACGCGCTCGCTCGCCTCCACCTGGAAGCCGACGCACCGGGTGAGGCCATTCCATGGCTCCAGCAACGACTCGAAGCCTCGGCGCCCAAAGAGCGCGTGGCGGTCTTGCTCAAACTGGCACGCACCCAGTTGCGGGCGAGCCGCGAGGCCGACGCCATTGCCACCTTGCAGACCGCCTTCGGCGAGGCACCGCAGAACGCCGAGGTTCGCAAACTGCTCATCCAGCAGCTGCGCAAGCGCGAAAACTGGCAACGCTTGGCTAGCACTCTGGCCGTGGCGGTCGATCATGCCACCGACGACGACACAGTATTGAGCTACGCCCGAGAGGCCGCCGCGCTGTTCTACGACAAGCTCGACACGCCTGAGCAAGCGGTGCCGGTGCTCCGCCGGGCCGTCGCCCTGGCCCCAGAGGATCGCAAGCTGCGCAGCATGTTGGGTGAAGGGCTCAGAGTGGTCGGCGAGCTCGACGAGGCCAGCGAATTGCTCACTCAACTCATCGGGGACTTTGGTCGTCGCGGCTCCAAAGAGCGAGCCGCCGTGCACCTGTTGCTGGCCAAGGTGTTGCACGCTCAGGACAACCACGACGAGGCCATCAAGCACCTCGACATCGCCTCGAAGATGGACGCCGACAACGTGGTCGTGCTCCGCACCCTCGCCGAGCTGTCTCGGGAGGCCGAGGAGCTCGAGAGGGCTGAGCGAGCCCTGCGAACGCTGCTGCTAACCGCCCGCCGCCTCCAAACTGCGGCCGCCGGTGGGTCGGAAATCGGCACCAGCGAGGTGCTCTTCGAGCTGAGCAGCCTCGCCTCTGCACGAGGCCAGCAAGAGCAAGCCGAGGAGCTTGCCGAATCGGCCATCGAGTCCCTTGCCGAAGGGGAAGACCACGCACCTCGATTGCAGACCAAGCTGCGCCAGCGGGGCGAGTATGACCTGCTGGTGAGACTGCTGGATGCGCGGCTCGGCTATGTGCAGAGCCCTTACCGCCGAGGCCTCATCCTCGGCGAAAAGGCCACCGTGCTCGCCGAGCAACTCGACCGGCCCGCCGATGCCTTCACCACGCGCCTGGAGGCCATCGAGAACGACCCTGGTTCGCCAACCCTTCACGACGGTGCTTGGGAGCTGGCGGTATCGGTCGACCAGCTCGACCGATACGTCGAGCATCTCGAGACGCTGGCCAGTCAAGCCCGCCGCGACACCGATGCGATGGTGCGCTGCGAGCTGTTCCTTCGGTTAGGTGAAATTGCTGAGAAACACGGGAACGACTTCGACCGGGCCGGCAAGCGCTACGAGCAGGCCAAGGAAACCGGCGTGAGGGAAGTGGACGTGCTGCGCGCCCAGGCCCGCGCCGCCGGCGCCAGCGGTGATGAGGAGGAGCAACTCAGACTGTTGAACCATCTGGCCAGCCTCGGCGAGGACCAGGCGGAAACCCGCGCCGGCGCCCTATATCGAGTTGCCGAAGTGCAAATCGCCAACGTGGACTCGCTGGACAGCGGGCTCGAGGCCCTGCGCACAGCCCTGGACGACAGCCCGAACCTCGAACGCGCCGCGAGCATCTTGCGTCGCGCGACGGAGCAACACGAACACAACGACTTGCTGCTCGATGCCTACGAGCAAGTGGCTCGCGACTCGGGAGATGACCGAGTCATGCTCCATTACCTCGAACAACGGGCCAATCATCCAGCGGGCACCACCGACCAGGTACGGGAGGCGGTCGCCAAAGCGCTGGTCCTGGAAGAGAACGAGCGGGCCGAGACCCTCATGGGGCGAGCGGTGGAGCTTGGGCGAGCCACCAGCGACGGACTCTACGCCGTGGACTGGGCTCTGCTCGGCCTGGCCGAACGCTGTAAGGACAAAGGTGACGTGGAAGGAGCCATCCGCTGGCTCGAGGAGGCCGGCGAGGTCGCCGACCCAGATCGCCTCTTCGCCCTCAGCCGGGAGGTGGCCGCGCTGGCCTCCGAAGGGGATGCCGATCCGAAGCTGGCCGCCAAGCTCTACGAGCGGCTGCGAGAACGGGATCCGACCGCCCGCGGTGCTTGGGAGCCCCTGGTAGGCATCTACCGGGCCCAGGGGGATGTCGAGTCGCTCGAGCGTGTGGTGCGCGAGACGCTCGATAGCCTGGATGACGTAAACGACCGCAACACCTTGCGCGTCGAGCTGGGCAAGACCCTGCTCGGCGTGGATGGCCGTGCCGAGGACGCCGTCGTGGTGCTCCGCGACGCGCTGATCGACGACCCAGGTCAGGTCGATGCGCTGACGGCGCTGAGCGACTACTACGAGTCGTCGGGCCAGAAAGACGATCTCGTCGAGCTCTTGGCCGAGCAACTGGCGACGGCCCGAGAGCGGGGTGATGCCGCGGCGATCAAAGCGACGTCGTTGCGCCTTGGCGGGCTCGTCGAGCCGACCGAGGCCGTCCCAATCTACCAGCAGGCACTGCAAGCAGGTGATGACGCTGACTTGCTCAGCACCTTGCTCAGCACCATCGGTGCGGAAGCAGACACGGCGGATCGAGCGTCGCTCACCGAGCGACTGCTGTCGCTGCAAACGGGCCCCGAGGCAGCCCAGCTGGCCGGCGAGCTCGCCGCCATGTATCAGGAGCTCGACGACGACGACGGCAAGCTCCGGGCGCTCATCGCAGGGCTGGAACGGGCACCGGAGGACGAGTCCATCCGCGCCAAGCTCGAGGAGCACTACCGGGAGCGCGGCGACTTTGCTGGCTTGGTCGAGGTCCTGCGAACCTCGACCGAACGAACCGAGGATCCAGAACAGAAGCTCGCCCTGCTGCGAGAAACCGCGGTGATCTATCGCGATCAGCTGGGCGACCCACAAAACGCCATCGAGCTGCTCCGGCAAGCGGTCGAGTCGGCGCCTGACCACGCCGGGCTGCACAGCGAGCTGGCGTCCTGTCTGTCCGCCAATGGGGACCACGAGGGTGCCATCGCCGCCCTCGACGGGGCGCTCGACGCGACCGAGGAGGATGGGGCCAAGCTGAAGCTGCTCCGCGGACGGGCGTCCATTCGCGCTGCCGCCGAGGACCTGGCCGGCTCGGTAGCTGACCTCGAGCTCGCCTTTGCCATCGACCCAACGGAGACGGCTGCCGAGCTCGAAGCGGCACTCGACCAGCAACGAATAGCAGCAGCAGACCAAGAGGACGCTGACACCGAGCGGTCCGCTACCCTGCGCTGCGTCGAAGTGATGATGTCCCAAAGCGAGCGCGACGAGGCATCTCAGCTGCTGTCCGACTGGACCGATCGGTCACCAGAGGACGTGGAGGCACTCCACCTGTTGCGGGATCTAGACGCGGCAGACGAGCGTTGGGACGGCTTGGCGCGCACTTGCGCCCAGCTCATCGAGCTCGAGTCGGGTGACGGGCAGGTTGATGCGGCAGCCATGCTGCTGACAGCCTGCGAGCAGCTCGGCGACCCAGGGGGCGCGCGAGAGTCGCTCGAGCAGGTGTGGGAGCAACAACCGGACAACGCCCGCATTCGAGGCGAGGTGCGCAAGCTCTACGAGCAGATCGGCGCCCATGCCGAGCTCGCCAAGCTGTTGCTCGAAGAAGCGGCGGACATGGAGGATGAGGAACAGAAGGTCAGCTACCTGCGGTGGGCCGGAGAGGCGCTCCTGTCGGTAGGTGACATGACGGCGGCGATTCCAGCGCTCACCCAAGTGCTGGAGGTCAAACCCGATGACGCCAGCGCTCGTTGCCTCTTGGCCGACGCCAACACGCTGATGGGTCGCTATGACGAGGCCACGACCTTGCTCGATGAGGCCATCTCCACCACCCGGCGCGGGTCGCCGGACCTGAGCCTTTACCATCAGCGCAAGGCCTATGTAGCCCAAGCCCAAGGCGATCAGCCCACTCAGCTCGAGTCGATGAAGAAGGCTCATCAGTGCAGCCGCAAGAACGCGGTAGTCGCCTGTGAGCTGGCCGATCTAGCCGAAGAGCTCGAGGAGTGGGACCTGGCGGCTCAGACGCTGCGCACCATCGCAACGCTCGATGGCGATTGTCCCATCGCCCCGGCCCAGTCGTTGATTCGACAGGGGCGGATCGCGCTGCGGCAGGACGACAAGAAGCGCGCTCTGCTGTGCGCCCGTCGTGCCAAGATGGCAGATAGCGAGTCGGAGGAGCTGCAGGCCTTCCTGAAAGAGCTTGGCGAGGAGTAGGACGGCCCCCGGTGGGTCGTTCCGCGACCTCGGGCGGGCCCAGTCTGGTTGGACCCTGCCTGAACGCAAACCGGCATGCATGTGGTAAAAACTACCTCTTTCTCCCGACGCAGCGAACTCGACCCGCAATGGCCGAACGCCTAGGATGGAGGCCACCTCGCTCGAAGGACTCCAGGGAGCCGCTCACTTATGCCTCTGTCCGGCCCAGCGAAAGCTAAATCCATCGGTCGCTACGATCTTGGTCGCACGCTGACCGCTAGCTATTTCGGTCCCCTTCGGGAGGCCACCGTGAATACCGGCGATGACGCTGGATCGACGGTTTCTCTTCGGGAAGTGGACTGCAAGGCACTCACCGCCGAGGAGCGCGAGCACTTGGCGGCCGCCGCCAAGAGGGTCAGCGCGCTCGACCACGACGGCATCGTTCCCGTCCTCGACGTTGTGGCAGAAGATGGCCAGCTCGCGCTGGTCAGCGCCGGGGTCACCGGCGAGCCGATGCGTTCGGTCCTGCGGCTTCTCAGCGTCCGCCGGAAGGTCGTCCCCGTTCCGGTGCTGCTGCGCATTACCCTCGATCTGCTCGAAGCGGTGGGCTACGTCCACGACCAGTTGGACGCCATGGAGGGCGAGCCCGCCTTGGGTTACGGCGGGCTCACCCCAGACAGTGTCTTCGTGTCCGCCGGCGGAACCTCCCGCATGGTGGAGCCGGCCTTGGGGGGCGTGCTGCGAAGCGTCAAGAAATGGGCGACCCATCCCAAACGACTCGGCTACGACGCCCCTGAAGCACTCACCCAACACGGCATCGTCACCGCCAACGGGGATCTCTATTCAATCGCCGCGCTCGCCTGGGAGCTACTGGTCGGCAAGCGGCTCTGGCCAGGGGCCAGCCATTCGGTCATCGCCACCAAGCAAAAGAGTGGACCTGCTACCCGCGCCGATTCGAAGAAGCGGGCCGGTGCCGACCCGGTACCGAAGGGCCTGGCCGACGTACTGGCTCGCGCGGTCGCCAATGAGCCCGCTGATCGTTTCGACTCTGCTGGCGCCATGACCGAAGCCATCGAGGCTTTGGATCTGTCGATCGCCACACGGGGCGAAGTGACTGAATTCGTTCAATCCCTAGCCAAGCGCAGCGGCAGCCTCTTTCCCAAAGCAGCCAAGCCCGTGGCTCCACGGACCCGCGGCCTCGGCGGACGGGCGCCGTCCCGAAAAGCGACCGAGATCGGCATGGCGCGGTCGCCCCTTTACGAGCCCCCTATTCAGGACGATCCGACGGAGGTGATGGACGATCTCGATGAGATCGGTGGCACCGAGGTCATGAATCTGGACGAGGTCTGGCGCGACAACCCCGAGCTGAGGCCGGGCGCTGAGAAAGCTGAGGCCAAGCCGGAGAACGAGGCTGGGGACGAGGTCGAAGACGAGGTCGAGGACGAGGACGAGGTCGAAGACGAGGTCGAAGACGAGGTCGAGGACGAGGTCGAAGACGAGGTCGAGGACGAGGACGAGGCCGAAGACGAGGTCGAGCCGGAGGACGAGGTCGAGCCGCAGACAGACGACAAGACTGCGCCAAAGGCTGAGCCGAAGCCCGCTGTGCCGCCGCCACCACCCAAGCGAGCCGCGAAGCCAGAGACCCAGAAGCCAGAGACCCAGAAGCCAGAGACAGAGCCCTCGCCCTCCAAGCGGCTGCCACCCAGGCCAGTCCGGTCGTCAGACAAGGGGCTCAGTAAGCTGCCAGGCGCGAAACTGCGCCCCCTGGCGGAGCCAACACCACCGTCCAAACCCGCGCCCAATGCAGTCAAAGGTGAGGCGGAGCCGGCGGCAGGCAAGGTCGCTGCCGGCGAGCAGGATGACGCAGCCAAAGAGGACGCTCCTGAGCCGGACACCAAGGACCAACGGCCCTCTACACCAGAGCCCGAGACCGAGGAAGACCGCCAAGACCCCGCCGAGGCTGAGCCGAAGGACGCCGACGACGAGGCCGCTAAAGACTCTGACCCAGCAGCGAAGGCCGAGAAGACTGAAGCGGCTGAAGAGGATGAAGAGGCCGAAGAGGCCAAAGATCCTGAGGAGGCCAAAGAGGCTGAAGACGCTGAAGAGGATGAAGAGGCCAAAGAGCCTCAAGAGACCGAAGAGGCTGCAGAGACCGAAGAGGCCGCGCAGGACGAAGCTGACGCGGACCAGCCGCCCGACTCAGAGCCTGATGAGTTGGGTCAGCCAGTAGCCCCCGATGGGGCACCACCGCTCCCCATCGAGGCACTCGACGACCAGACAGACGAGCTGCAAGAGGCCGGAAGTGGCAGGCGCCGGATGCTGATCATCGGCATTCCCGTGGCATTGGTCCTGTTGCTGATCCTGCTGCTCACGTCGGGAGACGACGAAGGCGACACCACGGCCCCTACGGGCTCAGCCAGCAGCGCCGCGACGGGCACCACAACGCCAGACCCCAGCGAACAGCCTGCCTCCTCAGCCCCGACTGCGCCATCGGCAATGCCCGGTGATGGGGACAGCGGTGTCGGTGGATCGTCCGAGGATTCAGACCCCGACGCTGGCGCTGCCGGCGGCAGCCCAGCCGCCAGCGCTTCGGCTAGCGCCTCGGCCAGCGCCTCGGCAACGAAGAAACGGCCGCCCAGGAGGCGGCCGCCCAGGAAGCGGCCGCCCAAGAAGCCGCCTGCCGACAAGGGCCTCATTCCCATCGATATCTGATCCTCTCGAGGCGCGCCGCTCTCGCCGCGGGCTCCTATCCTGGATCACACGAGTCGTTAGCTGGATCCGTCTCCGGCGAACACAGCACCGGGGCATCGACCATCTGGATCACTGCACCGATCTGGGCCGGCGGCCCCTGGAAGGCCATGCCGAAAGAAATGGAATCGCAGAGGGTCGTGGGCGTGGCGATGGTCGACGTGATGTCCGGGTAGTTGCAGACCAGACCCTTGGCCATCGAATAGACCGGATTGTCGGTGCACAGCGGGTCGCCGTCGTGGGTCATGCTGCCGAAAATTCCAAGAAAATCGGCAAGCGCCCAGCGGCCCACGAGCAACCCGTCCTGGAGACTCCAAAGTCCATCTTGGTGCTCGATTCGGCCCGTCACAAACCCTGCCGTGAGCTTGATGGCTACCGGTTCGTCACCCATCGGGAACAGCAGTGCCGCCTTCGGCAAACTGGCCACCAAGGTCCAGTTCGACACATAGGCGTTCTGGTCCACATATTCGGCATCGTCGATGTCATAGCCCCCTAGGCCACACTCGCCCCCGCCGGCTCCTCCGCTTCCGCCGGTCGCGCCGCCGCTGCCGCCTTGCCCCCCACTGCCAGCGCCACCGGCTCCGCCGGCGCCGCCCCCACCGGGGTGTTTGAGCGAGCTGGCCGTGACGGGCCAGCGATCGCTGCCGTCCCAGAGCGGCAAGGGGTCGATGCCGTTGCAGGGATCCTCCTTGAGCCCGGGGCTAGGGTGGAGCGAGGCGGTCACCTGCCCGTCGTTGGCCTGACCGTTGTAGTCACGCACCCGAATGAGCACGCTGCCCCGGCCCTCTTCGGCGGACTGGGTGAAGGTCTCGCTGGAGAAGCTCGAGCTGAAGACGGCGAAGTCGGCGAAAAGCCGGGCCACAGCGTTGTCCCGCCCACCGGGACCATCACAGTGGTCGGCAGTCGCCCAGGCCGGCTCCACGCAGCCTGGCGGCTCGGGACAGGTACACAGGTTGTCCAGATCGTAGCCAACCGTCGACTCGGCGGCCGGCACCGCTTCGCCAAAGTCCAAGTGCCGCGCCACCACCACGAAGTCCACATCGTTGCTGCCCGGATCCGAGGTGGCCGGGGGGGCCGGCCAGGTCGCGTGCTGGCAGGCGCCCACGCCGCTTCCGCCACCGCCGGTCGCGCCGCCTCCTGATCCACCATCGCTCGCCCCCCCAGTGCCAGGCTCGCTGAGATCGAAACCCTCGACGAAGCAACCGACCGCGAGGGCGACGCCACCCACGGACAGGGCACCTACTAGCTTGAGGATGCCGAACAGGCCCATGGTTTGACGCTACCATGAGCCCGGGGCCAGGCGCAGGGGCGGGCGACCGGATCGCCGTCAGCGCCGCTGATGCCGGCCGGCGTTGAAAGCCGGCGGAGCAGCGAAGGTGCACAGCGCTCCGGACTCGGAGCGCCAGCGGGGAAAGGGCTGGATTCGGATCGTCAGATCGCGACGATCGAGCCGCTCGCCCAGGATCGCCACCCCGCAGCGCAGCGGCGTCATGGGCGCCACCGGCGCGGCCACCATGCGCGCGGCCACGGTGCCGGCGCCGGCTAGCAGCACCAGGGCCAGTGCCACGAGCGCTGCCTTGAACAGCGCAGCGACAGCCACCGCCGAGCGACGCG
>JAUVCD010000026.1 GCA_030590865.1 Myxococcales bacterium
ATGAGCGGGTTGGCCGATCTGGGGCTGGGCGATCAGGCCGCTGGCACCGCCTGCACCCACTTGGGCCAGTGTCTGAGCGAGCAATGCATCGATCAGGTGTGCTGCGAAACGGTCTGCGACACGCCTTGCACGGGATGCAACCAGGCGGGCAGCGAAGGCCAGTGCACCCCCTATCCAGTGCGCACCGATCCAGATGGCGACTGTCCGGGCATGGGTCTGTGTGACGGCTCAGGCACCTGTACCGAGGGCAATCACCTCTGGAGCCTCAGGTTCGGTAACTGGGATCCGCAAAGTGCCTATGCGGTGGCAGTCGACGACGACCGCAACATCGTGGTGGTCGGGACCTACCAGGGCACGGTTGATTTCTCGGGGACGCCCTTGTCGAGCATCGGTGACGGCAATCTCTTCGTGGCCAAGCTGAGCCCCGCCGGGGGGCTGCTGTGGGTCAAAGGCTACGGTGACACGGCGGCACAGGAAGCGACCGGCGTGGCCATCGATGGGCAGGGAAACATCGCCATTGCGGGCCGGCACCACGGCACCCTGGACTTCCCCGACGGCGACAGTGCGCTGGTTGCAGAGCCAGAGGGGTCCCACTTCTTGGCCCTGTTCGACGCCGATGGCAAGGCCCTATGGAGCCGCTCGGTCCCCGGTCGATTGTGGCCCAGGGTCGCCATCGACCACAGCTCGGGCGACGTGGTGATGGCCGGGCGGCTGACCGACGAGGCAACCTTCGGCAGTGACACACTGACACCGGTGTGGACCGAAGATATCTACGTCGCGCGCTTCAGCCCGGCGGGCGCTCTGCGCTGGAGCGCCCACATCCCCAGCGAGGACGTCGAGACCGATCCAGACCAGGCCGTGTCCCTGCTGGGAGGGCTCGCCATCGACTCCCAGGGCGCGGTGCTTCTTGCCGGCGGATTTCTGACCCAGTTGACCTTCGGTAGTGAGGTGCTCAGAAACGAGAGCGTGGGCGCCGACATCTTCGTGGCCAAGCTAGACGCTGGCGGCGACGCCCTCTGGGCCAAGCGCTATGGCGGGGACGAGGGCCTGACCCAGTTCGTCTCTGGCTTCGCCCTCGACGAGGATCACCTGGTGCTCGTTGGAGCCTATGTGGGGCTGTTGAGCTTGGGGCCCACAGCCTTGCCGTCCAGCGGCTGGAAGCACCGAGACGTCTTCCTGGCTCGGCTCTCGCCAGACGGAGAGCACCTGTTGAGCAGAGGCTTCCCTGGCGGCCTTACGGTGGACGAGGACCACAAGGTCAGCCTCCCAACCGGGGTGGCGGTCGATGCGGTCCAGGGCAACATCGTAGTCACCGGCGTGTTGGCAAGCTCTCTCAACTTTGGTGGCGAAGTCCTCAAAACTGCCGGCTCCTACGACATGTTCTTCGCCAAGCTCAGCCCCACCGCCGAGCACCTCTACAGCAAGCGCTATGGCGACGGGAACGAACAGTTCGCCTTCGCCGGCGCCATCGACAGCCACGGCGACGTAGTGATCGCCGGGCACTTCCAGACCACCCTGGACTTCGGTGCCGCCACCTCGCTGCAGAGCGAGGGGGAGTTCGATATCTTCGTGGCCAAGTTCACGCCCTGAGTCAGCTCGATCGGTCGGGGTGCAACACCGAGATGGCCAGGTTGCCCCACCCGACCACGCGCTGCCGCTCGATGAGCAGACCGGCCTGGGCGGCCAGGCCATCGATGGCGTCATGAGCCATGAAGTGGCGATAGCCCGCCCAGTGGTCGCCCCCAGCGGCACGCTCGATGATCGTGGTGAAGCCCTTGAGCAGCCAACCCCGCGGAAAGCCCAGGCGGCCGTTGTGGTAGTCGACCACCAAGATGCGACCCTCTGGGTGGAGCACTCGCTTGGCCTCGGCGAGCACGCCCAAGCGAGTGTCCAGCGCCATTTCGTGAAGCACAAAGGTGAAGACCACCCAATCGAAACGACCCTCGGGGTAGGGCATGGCGGTGGCATCCCCATCATGCAGGCGAGCCTGCCGCCCGAGGCGCTTGCGGGCCACCGCGAGCATCGCTGGGGAGGCGTCGATGCCCCACACCTCACAATCGGCAGCAGCGTAGAGCTCGAGCAACGTGCCGGTGCCACAACCCACGTCCAGCACCACCGCGCCTGGCTCGGGCGGAGCAAACTGCAGCATCATGCGCTTGAGCTTGCGGTTCATCGGATCGATGAAGGTATCGTAACGCCGCGCGATGGCTTGATAGGGATCTGTGGGCTGGCTGGTCATGTGCTCGTTCGCTCTGTTCAGCCAGGAACCATAGCATCCGCCCGTCCGGACCACGCACCGCCCGCAGCGCCGCTACAGTGCCGGCCGCGGGGGCGCGGGGGGTGAGAGGTGCTTCATGTTGGCACCGCAGCGCTGGGGGTAGATGTGAGAAGGCAGCACCCCGCGTGCCACAGCATCTTCGGCGTTCTTTCGTTCCTCGGCAATGAGCTCGGCCACCGCTTCTAGCTGGTCGAGGGCACGGCAATTCACGAAGACGTAAGGGGTCGCATTGACCCCTACCCTCTCGCCCAAGGCGCGGTCCTCAGTGACCTTGGCGTGCACCATGTCGCTGGCGAGCATCACCTCGAAGCGTGACTGTTCGATGCCGAGCTCCACCGCCCAGGCGCGGTAACGGTCGCCGCTCAGAGCCCTTTGCTGCGAGAAGAGCACATCGTGGTAGCGCCAAAACACCGTCGAGCCACCGATGACCAGTACCGCCGTGGCCGCCTCCGCGGCGGCCCGCGAGTTTGGATGTGAGTGAAGTGGATAGTGCTTGAGCACCACCCGGGTGGGGGCCGGATCATTGCGCTGCAACTCGTCGAGAAACTGAGCAAAAAAGGCGCAGGCCGGGCATTCGAAATCGCTGAAAACGACCACGCTCACCAGCGCCCCATCGGGGCCTTTGGTGGCGTCCCGGGTGGTGATAGGAAGTGGACCGCCGCCATTGGGCCGCACCTTGGCCTCGACCACCCAGGGGTCCTCCTGTTCGACACCCACAGGCGGTGCATCGGTGGGCGGTGGACTGTCCGGCGCAATGCTTACCAACCGGCGCGAGGCGTGGGTCGCCCCAGGTGGTGGCGGACCGCCGCAACCGCTGAGGGCCGCCGCGAAGAGAGCAATGAACACGCGCATCGCGGGATGGTAGCGCGGATGATGACGGCACGCACCGCAGGGCACCACACCCGCCCCGGCAGCAGTTATTGCGCCCCACCGGAAAGAGTATGGCGAGCTGAGGCGTTGTGCTGGTGTCCGATGGCGAGACCGTCAACCGCTCCGCTGCTGCGGCGCCGCGCCCTGGGTGCGGCGTTGATGTCGACAGCCTTGTGCCGAGTTGCCCGGGCCAGGCCCCGGCAAAGCACCGGCAAGCTCGCGGTCGGGACCTCTTTCGAGACGTCCTTTCACCTCATCGACAGCGGCCATCAGGGCCCGACGGTGATGATCGTAGCCGGGATCCACGGCAATGAGCTGGCCCCGCCACAGGCCGCTCGGCTGCTGCTTGGCGAGCCCCTCGCCAAAGGGCGTACGCTCGTGGTACCCGAAGCGAGCCGGCCGGCCCTGGCGGCCAAGTCACGCTACGCCCCGGCCAGCCGTTACCCTGACTTGAACCGGAACTTCCCCACCTCCCAGCGCAGTGCGCCCCGGGGCGTCATGGCACCGGCCCTGTGGGACAAGACCAAGAGCTTGGGGCCGGACTGGGTGCTGGATCTCCACGAGGGCTGGGGCTTCAGCGCCAGCAGCAAGAGCATGGGCAGCTCGGTGGTAGCCGCGGTGGACCCCCGAGTAGAGGCCAAGGTGCTGCCCATGGCCGAGAGTGTACTGGCCGCGGCGAACCGAACGGTGACGAGCCGCCCCAGGAGGTTCACCATGATACGCCCGGGCCCGAGCGGCAGCTTTGCCCGCGCCACGGTCGAGCACCTCGCCATCCCCTCGCTGGTGCTCGAAACGACCTGGGTTCAGCCGCTCCAGCGGCGGTTGGATCAGCAGCTGCTGATGGTCCGCACCGTGCTCAGAGCCCTCGGAATGCTGCCGAGCCCATGAGTCGTCCAGCCCATTGGATGGCCATGATGGGCCTCTGCGTGGCCTGCTCGGCGCCACCAGACCTGACCCGACACCGGACCACGACGATTCACGCAACGACGGCCCGCCCAGCCACCAGCCTCAGGACCCTGCCAGCCAACCAAACAGCGACTGAGGCGCAGCCCGCACCGACCCCGGTGGCAGAGAGCCCGGCACCAGGCGCCGCAGCTAAGTTCCCGCTAAGCAGAGCCTACCCCACCCTCGCGAGAAAGCTGCCGCGAGCACCGCTTGGCCGATGGCCCACGCCGGTGACGGAGCTCTCAGATCTGGCCGCCACGCTGGGCATCGAGTCGCTCCACGTCAAGCGCGACGATTTGAGCGCCGAGCCCTATGGAGGCGGCAAGGCGCGGAAGCTCGAGTTGCTCTTGGGCCAGGCGGTGGCCGAGCATCGCCGGCACGTGATCACCTTCGGCGGCGTAGGCTCCCACCACGCCGTCGCCACGGCCATCTACGGCCGCCAGCTGGGCCTGCAGACTCATCTCTTCTTACTGCCTCAGCCACCGACAGATGAAGTCTGCCGCGTGGTACTGACCTGCCTTGCCCAGGGGGCGACGTTGCAGCTGGTCGGCTCGCTCCCCGTAGCTCAACGTCGCGCCGCTAGGCTCGTCGCCGCAGCGCCGGACGACACCCTGATCATCGCTGCCGGCGGGTCGTTGCCACTGGGCAACGTCGGCTTCGTCAACGCCGCCTTCGAGCTCGCCGAGCAGATCGAGCAGGGCCTGCTGCCCGCTCCAGATGAGCTGGTCATCGCCCTGGGTACCATGGGCAGCGCCGTGGGCCTCTCCATCGGTCTGGCCGCAGCGGAGCTCGACACCACCATCGTCGCCGTGCGCGCCTCGTCGCAACAGGCCGCGTCGTGGCGCAAGCTGGTGGCCATGCACCGTGACACCGTGACCTTCCTGCGAGACCTCGATCCCTCTTTCCCTGAGGTCGAATTGAGCAAGACCCGGTTACGGATCGAGAGCCGTTTTCTCGGACGGGGCTACGCCCTGCCCACTCACCAGGGCAAGGCCGCCAGCCGCTTGGCGGCAAAGCTCGGCCTGCGGCTCGACGACACCTACACCGCCAAGGCCTTCGCGGCGCTGCTCACGAACGCCGGCCGACCCGAAGGCTCTGGTCACCTCCTATTCTGGCACACCCACTCGGCTCGTCCGCTCGAGCCAAGGGGCGCAGATCCCCAAGCGCTGCCTCCGTCGCTACGAGGCTACGCGAGCTGCCGCACCGGGCCTTGAAGGCCCTTGCTGGACTCGAATGGTCGAAAGGTCGAGGCTCGACAGGCTCGATGAGCGCGAGGCTCCCGGCTCTCTCGATTCTCGTTTCACTCGAATCTGGTGATGTCTGGACGGTGGACTTCAAAGGCTGGTGGCGCAGTGGTGATGGCAGCCGCTGCGAACCGCTTACGGTCCGGGATGCATTCAGCCGATTCGTGTGGGCCGTCGCGTTGACGTCAACGTCGTTCGAGGCAGTTCGCCCTCCAATAGGGATGGGCCGGTCGGCTCGCCGGTCGCTAGGATGAGGCGTGCACCGAGGAGCCAGCCGACCTGGACCTAGGTTGCTGCAACGGGGGGGCTTCGCTAGCTTCGGCCTTGCGATGCACCAAACCTCACAGGCCTTCGATGCCCAGGTCCGAGTGTTGGAATGTCGAAACTGTGGCGCCCCTGGGACGATGCAGCTCGTGGACGGCAAGTTTCTCTGTGCCTACTGCAATGCCGTCAACCTCTGCATCCTACCGTCAAGCCCACCAGCGCCGACCCAGGGTGAGCCTGGCGACCACGCCGCCGCGGCAACCTCCGCCGACCCGCAGGCCGCCCGGCTCATCGAACAGCAACTCATCAACCCCAAGCGCATCGCCTGGGTCCGGTCGGAGGTGGCCAAGCCTGGCACGAGCCTGGCGCTCGACATCAGCGCGAACCCGCCTGTCGACCTCGCGTCAATGGCGACCATCACTAGTTGGACCACCTGGATATCCACCTGGTTACCGGCCCTTCGGGAGCACTGGCTGAAGGCTCTCCCGGCGGCAGGCCAATCGCTCACAGACGCCGCCATCCAGCACCGTATCTATTGGCTCGCCCTCAGGTTGGGCCAAGCCTACGGCATTCAGGCGCGCCACGTCGTGAAGCCCGAGGAAATCGAAGACAGTCAGCTTCGCCGGCGCGCCGTGCTGGAGACCGCGCTCCAGCACCTCGAGTCGACCCCCTACGCCTCGGTTCTGCGGTGTCATCTCTCCCGCGCCGCAAGCCACGCGGGTGACCTGCCTTCGGCCCGGGTTTGGCTGGGCCGCTGTCCTCCTGATGGGGACGATCTGGAGGTCGACGGCGAGATCCGAATCGCGCTCGCCGCCATTGATGCGACCGAGGGCAACCTCGAAGGGATCTGCCAAATCCTGGAGCCAGGCGGTGATGAGGTCCCCTTTCGGAGCGAAGAGCTGACCCTCGATGCGCTCGCTTACCGCATCCACGCCCACGAGCAGCTGGGCCATGGGGCAGTGGCCAAGCAGTTGCTCCGGTCGGCTCTCAAAGACTTCGGCTTCAGCCGGGTCTTTGGTCGTTTGAGAATGGAGCGTATCGCGCCCCGGGCACGGCACCAGCTTGGACTTCGAATCGTGTTCAAATGGCTCGCCATCCCAGCCCTGGTCATCGCCGCAGTGGTGACATTGATCTACATGCTGGGGTAGCGGTCGCCGCAAGCGATGTTGTCGACCATCCGGGGAGCTTCGCGGCTGAGACAAAAGCTCAGAAGATGCCCAGGACCGGTTTCGTACCGAGATTGACCTGTCTCGGTGACGGGCCCTCGATGGGGATTCGGACGGGCGTGCCATGGTAGTTCGCCGCCGTTGGTGGCAGCGGTGACACGACGATCTTGCCCCGTCCGCTCACCTCCATCCGGTAGCGCCCACGGGCATCGGTCTCGGTGATGACCTCGCCGACGACCACCCTATGGCCCGCCGAGGCGGGCTTGCCCTTCACGACCACGCCGCCCTCGACGACGATATGCAGCGGTTCGAGCGTCTAGCTCGGGGTCGGCGCGAAGGCCAGCAGCCCCCCGTCGTGCCGCGACTGCACCTCCGGGTCGGGTCGCTCACCTTCCCCGGCCAACCCCGTTCGGATCGCCGAAGTGGGGGCTCCTCAACCGCAGAACTCGATCTGCGACGGGCACCAGCGCACGTCAAAGCTGCCCTGAATCACGCGGCCATCAGCCAGGGTCAGGTCATAGCTGCCCATGGCGAGCACGCCTTCGTCGAAGGTGTCGAAGACGATCTGGCCCGCCGTCGCTTGGGTGCACGGGCCGGGCTGTCCCTCGCTGGGGCAAGCGGATAGCTCGACGACATCCTCGCGCGTGGGCTCGGAACACGGGCGGTTCGCTTCGCAGAGCTGCGCCGCGGCACTCTGCGCCGAGATGGCGATAGCCCGAGGTGCCGCGATCGGCATGCCGTCTCCGAACAGGTCCAACACCAGGTAGGCGCCAGTACCGTCGATCTCGCAATGGGCAGCGTGGCTGGACAACCTCACCTGCAGGCCCGGTCCGTCGGCAGGGCCGCAGCCGTGCTCGATGAAGCCGTAGCGCATGCCCCCGCAACCACCGGCGCAGCACGAAAGGGCTGCGACAAGCACGCTGGTGGACCAAAATCTCACGGGACACCCATTGCTCACGGCGCTCACGGCGGCAACACCTAGCCCGACCGCGAGCGCAACGGCTGACCCAGCGCCCACTCAGTCGGGGCGCTGGTCGGGTCGCTCAACCCGGGTCGGGTCGCCGCTCGGTAGGACAATGCGTCAGTCGATGTCGGACTCTCTGAGGGCTTCATCCCCCCGGTCTCTTGGGCGTCGGGCCCCATGGAGATGGTGCCGTCGTCCACCGGAGGCAACAGGACCCCATCTTCTCCGTAGCCGTCCGGAGATTGCGGATCGCTGTCACTCGGCACCGCCCCCCATTTTTCGCATAAGATGCGATTCTGACAATTCTGCCTGTAGGCCCAAAGTAGAAATGTCCGGTTCGGGGTACCGCGGCGGGCATGAGATCAGGACAGACGGTGACGATGAGCGCAGCGGAGTCGGACCGGGCGACGTTGATAGCGCAGGTGGTGGCTCGGACGCTGACGCAGCGGCAGGCCGCACGCCTGCTGAGGCTGAGCGAGCGCCGATCTCTACATGTACCGTACCCGCATGCGGCCCAAGGCGGTGCGGGCGCTGCTGGAGCGGGAGGGCGGGTAGCGGGGGCTCGATCTCGGTTCTCGAAGCTCGGGGGCTCCAATCTCGGAGGCTCGATCTCAAGAGCGTTCTCGGGGGACAGAACCAATGCTCCGGCCATTGACCGATCACGGATGAACGTGCTTGTGCGCGAATCGGGGGTGTGATCGCCGCGGGACAGCTGAGGCCACCCTGTCGTTGCCAGTGCTCTCGAGTAGCAGCGCATGTTGACCCGAGTCGACAGCGCAGGTACGGGCCAGTAGCAACATCAGGGGGTGAATATGATGCGCGTATTGGTGTTCCTGTCCTTCGCATTCTGCGTGATGCTCATTCCAACTGACGCATATGCGGGGTGTGAGAAGGACACCGACTGCAAGGGCGACCGGACATGCACGAATGGCAAGTGTGTGAACCCTGACAAGACGAAGTCGTGCGAAAAGGACACTGACTGCGGGGGCGACCACGTCTGCACGGAGGGCAAGTGTGGCCCGCCAGGTGGGGCGGCACCGGAGGCTGCGAAGCCGATCGCCTGCTGGAGCACAGACGCGTGCACGACGGAAGGGCGCTGCACCAGCCAAGGGGACAAATGCGTTGCTGCTGTACCGTCCGATTGTGCGCAGTCGAAGGTGTGCAAGGAGTTGGCGCGTTGCACATCAAAGGGGGGCGAGTGCGTGAGGGCCGCGGGTGACGCCACTGCCGACCCCGGGGCAGCGGCCCCGCCTCCTCCTCCTGGCTACGGCCATGGATCTCCGCCGCCAGGTCAGCCACCCGCCACCCGCACCGAGTCGCACGGCATCCTGGGGCTGGTCATCGCTGGACCGATCCTGTTCGGCGTCGCCTGGCTCTCAACCGTCGCCGTGGTAGCCGCCGTGTCCTCCGAGGCAGACCGCGGCGAAGCTATCGGCTACGCGGCCATCCCCGTCTTCGGCCCTTGGGTCATGTTGGGCTCCGACCTCAACACCGAGGCATACACCGGAGCGCTAGCCGTATCCGGCGTGGCCCAGACGGCCGGGTTGGCGATGTTCGTGCTGGGGCTGACCATCCGCACCGAGGAGGTGGTGCCCGTATATGGAGATCGCGATGGTTTGTCACTCGCGATCGCGCCATCGCCAAACGGCGTCATGGCGGTGGGCACCTTCTAGCCTCGACTCGAGCAGCTTGCAGGTGGCGACCCGACCGAGCTGTCACTCGGCACCGCCCCCCATTTTTCGCATAGATCGCGATTCTGGCAATTCTGGCTGCAGTCAAATAGGGCGTTTGTGGGGGCTCCCAACAGCGAGCCCGACCACTCGTCGGCGCCTTCCTCGACCGGCACCTCGACCGTAGCGCCACCCTCCGCGCTGACTGCGCCCGACAGTACCGCGCCCACCGTCGCCGCCACGACCCCGGTTGGCCCCCGCCCCAAGGTCCAACGGCTCAAGCCGTTCAACGTCATCACAGCGCAACACCTCGAGCGCCTGCACGGCTCGATCGCCTTCGTGACGCCAGCCGACCGTCACGAGGGTCGCGATGTCGAGCTACTGGCGCAGGGACGTCGCATCTACGAAGAAGCGCGAAGCCACAATCCCCACCGCTGGACAGGCGACACGCGCTCCTGGAAACGGCCCGAGGTCGTCATGCTCAACCCCGACCGAATCGTCGAGACACGTCCCACCGCAGCTGCCACGGTCGCCTAACCCCGCATCCCCTTCTGGCTCTGAAAATGCGACCACTATCGTGACGAGTACCGATTGCCTGGCGCCTTGTTCAGCCCTGCACGCCTCCACCGCGCTTATTCCGGGACTAGGGCGCGGCCGGCGGCGAGGTGCTCGACAGCTGCAGGGTGAGCTCGACCACGAATGATGCGCCCCGCTGCCGGCGCCCGACGGAGAGCAACAGGTCCTCTTTGGATAGCAAATATCCGCTGCCCATCTGCTCGTCGTAGCGCCATCCATCAGCAGCCGCAGCGGCCGTGAAGAAGCGGTTGAGGTCTCGATCACCGACGACGTAGCAAAGCGCTTGGCCGAGCGACTGCTCGAAGCAGAGGTGGGGCGCAGGGATGGCGATTGGGTGGGCCCTCCCTACGGAGCGGATGACCGCCGGCCGACTGGTGGCCCAACCGAGGAGCCCGAGGGCAAGCCCCAGAGCCGCCGCGACGACGGTCCATCGCTTCCATTTCACTGAGCTGTCCTAGCCCGCTCGGGGTTGGCGGGCCAGACGCAGCGGGCCGGTCGAGCGAGCCTTGGGTTCGCCTGTGACCACCCAGTTGGGATACTGCAGCGATCGTCTCGGCGAAGGCCACAATCTGGGAGCGCTAGTCGGCGGGTTGCCCGCGCAGGGTTCTCCACAAGAAGAACAACCCGCAGACCCCCGAGAGAACTGAGGCGGTCAGCACGCCAACCTTGGCCGTGTCGAGCATGGCCGGGTCCGGGAAGGCCAGCCCGCTGACGAAGAGCGACATGGTGAAGCCAATACCGCCCAGCATCGCTACGGCAAGCAACGGGCGCCAGCTGACCCCGCTGGGCAGGTCCGCCAAGTGAAGCTTCACCGCCCCCCAAGCGAACAGGAAGATGCCGACCGGCTTGCCCACGAACAAGCCAACGATGACCCCGAGCGCGACGGGTTGACCCGCCGCCTCCAGCAGGCTGCCCCCAACCGAGACGCCGGCATTGGCCAGAGCGAACAGTGGCAGCACGAAAAAGGTCACGATCGGAGCCAGGGCGTGTTCGATCCGCTGCAATGGAGCGGTGCCCCGTTCGATACACATGGCCATGTCGTCGATCACGTGCTGCTGCTCGTTCGAGTTGAGCTGCTGGTCAGGCGGAAGCCCGACCCGGCGCAGTCGGCGGAGGTGAGTATCCATGCCGGCCACGAAATGCGATCCGCCGACCCGCGTCCGGGCCGGGATGGCGAAGGCCATCAAGATACCGGCTACCGTTGCGTGGACCCCCGACTTGACGAAGGCCAACCAGACGAAGGTACCCAAGAAGAAATAGGCCAGCGAGCTCCGCATACCCGCCCGATTGGCGATGATGGCCCCAGCCAAGAGCACCACGCCGACGACCAAGCTGGAGAGAGCAATGGTGTCGGTGTAAAATACGGCGATCACTAGTACGGCGCCGATGTCATCCACGATGGCCAAGGCGGTCAGAAACACCTTCAGACCAATGGGCACCCGGTCGCCCAGCAACGCCAGCACCCCCAAGGCAAAGGCGATGTCGGTGGCCATCGGGATCCCCCAACCACCGCTGCCCGGCCCGCCACTGTTGACCAGAGCGTAGAACAGCGCGGGCACCACCATGCCGCCCACAGCCGCCATGGCAGGCAGCGTGGCCTTGCGCAGGCTCGACAGCTCTCCGGCAATGACCTCCCGCTTGATCTCGAGGCCGACGAGAAAGAAGAAGATGCCCATCAGGCCGTCGTTGATCCAATGGGACAGCGACTTGGTCAGCGCGAAGCTGCCGATACCGATGGTGCCTTCGACGTGAAGCATCTGGGCGTAGCTGTAGCCATAGGGCGAATTGGCCCACACCACCGCCGCCACGGCGGCCAGCATCAGCAACACCGCGCCGGCCAGCTTGTGGCGAGCGAAGATGTGCAGCGGCTGGATCAGCCGGTCGATGGGCTGGGGATCGACCGTGGGTCGTTCGCACCGGGCTTGGGGATCCATAGTAGGTTGCTAGGCTGCGTCGAGCGTTCTGAGAGCTACAGGATCTCTCAGGTGGAGGCCTTGATAGGCATTGTGGGTCCGACTCCGGAATCCGCAAGAGGCAAACGGACGCCGTGCCAGTCTGCCGACCGGCAGTCAACCAAGAGGGTGAGCATCGGGGCCACCTCGAGAGCCTGGTGGCGGGCTCAGAACCGCCCGCTCAGCCCGACCCAGCCTGGGCCCAGCAGCGGCTCAACAATTAACCCCGCGTCGGGGCCCTTGGCCGGTTGGCTCGGCTCGCCGTCGTCGGACAAGACGATACCCAGAACGCCAAGGCCCACGCCGAGGGCGCCCACCCCAAAGCTGACATTCGCTGCGTTGGCGAGCGTAGTGGCCGTGTCGATGTCCTCTTCCGCGGATTGAGGACAGATGGATTCGGCGCAACGGTCTTTGATGTCCGAGGCCTTCGTCAATGACAGCACGCCGGTGATGGCGCCAGCGAGAAGGCCGGCGCCTCCTAGCCCAAAGCCGATGTACAGCAGCGGCGAAGTGCTCGGCTCGCGCCTCGGCTCACGGTGGACCACGACGAGCAGCAGCTTGACGACCCGTTGCTCCGACTCGACCACCATGACGGCCTGCCTGCCTTCCGAGTAGCCTGGCGCCGTGGCGGTGATGGTCTTGTGGCCTGGATTGACCTTCCGTGGAAACCGGTGGGTCCCCAGCGGGAGGGCGACCCCGTCCACCGTCACCGTAATGGGCACCTCCGCCGCCACTCCGGCGACCTCGATCTGAAGCGACGGGATACGGCTGGCCACAGCCGTGGCCAAGGCACGTGCCAGACCGCGGGCCTTGGTGAAGGCGTCGGCCTCAGCAGGTCGGATAGGATAACGGGTGACCCGCAACCAGGTGTCGCGGGCCTCGAGCAACATGCCGAGCTTCTCCTGGGCGCGGCCGACATCGACTCCCGTAGTGGGCACACCCATGATCCTGTCGGCAGCCAAATAGGCATCGAGGGCCCCTCGGTGGTCCCCGGCATCCCGCTTGGCGTCCCCGGCGTCCATCAAGCTGCGCGCCGTCTCACGATCGCCGACGTTGACCTCTCGAGGACCCGCCCCGGTCTGGGCCTGCACCTGGCTGGCGCAGAGCGCAACGCAGAGCAGCAACCCCAACCAAGCCCAGCGGTGGCGCTCCCCAGTGAGCTCACACCGCCGCACTGATGGTTCGGCAAGCAGGATTGCTGCCCCGCCGGTGGTAGCGGTGCGCTCAGAAACCTCGGTCAATTTCGGTGCTAGCAGTGGGGGCGGGGGCATGACTCGCAGTGCCGGACGGCGATGGTGCCTTGGGCTTGGCCGTCGACTTTGGCCGAGGTCGGGTCTTGGTGGCAACCGTCTTCTCCGCCGAAGGCTCGGAAGTTGGCGCCCCAGTGGTTGCTCCCGGCGCTCCTCCCGCCCCTGCAGACCCAGTCGCCGAGACTGCCGAGTCGGCGACAATGGGGGACGTCGCGACCAGGCCCCTGGGCCTCTCGCTGGCTGAAACCAACGGCGCGGTAGACCCACTCGACGCACCTGCCGCATCGACCGTAGCCGATCCCGTCGTCTCGGTGGCTGAGTCAGACCACAGGACGGCGGCCACGCCAGCAACCAGCAGCCCCGCAACCGCCAGACCGCCAAGGGCCACCCTCGAGAGCTTGCGCTGCGGCGTTCCTGGTGACAGGGAGGCGCCTGAGAAGGTGGCGCTGCGCTTGCTCAGGATGGTCCGAGCCGACGCGCTAGCAGCCCGTCGCTCCTGCCCTGACGCAGGCTCCGAGTCGGGCTCTTCGTCGACCGTATCGCCGAACCAATCACCGCCGGGCGGCGCCTTGAGTGATCCGGTCCGGCTGAAGTCGTCCGCCTGCGGTTTACTCAAGGGGCCGAGGGCTTTGCCGAAAGCCCGAGCCATGTCCCGCGCAGTCTGGAAACGGTCCTCTGGATCGATGGCCAGCGCGCGGTCAAACCACCCGTCGATGGCCGGCGGTAGACCCGGTTCAGCACGGCTCGCCGGGACGAAGGTCCCCGCCGCGATGGCCACGCACAAGGCGCCGAGCGTCTCGCCCGAAAAGGGTACCCCGCCGGTGAGCGCGTAATAGGCCACCACCGCGAGGCCCCAGAGATCAGACCGGAAGTCGACGTCCTTAGCGCTCAGCACCTGCTCGGGACTCATGAACTCTGGCGTGCCCATCATGGCGCCGGTCATCGTCACCACGCTCTGGCTCGGCATATCGGCCTGTTTGGCGATCCCGAAGTCGAGCACCTTGACGAAGGCAGCCTCGTCCGACTCGACCAGGAACAGGTTGTCGGGCTTGATGTCCCGGTGAACGATGCCGAGCTGGTGGGCCCGGGCCAGCGCCATCGCCGTCTCGGTGATGACCTTCCTGACGTCGACCAGGCTGAGCTTGCCCACTCGTTCCAGCCGCTCTCCCAGATTCTCGCCAGCCAGCCGCTCCATCACGATGAAGGGCGAGCCGTCGTCCATCACCCCGAGGTCGAGGATCTTCACCACGTGGGGGCTGTCAATCTGAGCGGCCAGCGCAGCCTCACGATTGAAGCGGGCGCGCACCGTCGCATCCCGCTCGAGCAACTCGGCGGAGATGAACTTGACGGCGACCTGCTCCTTCAGATGGAGATCGTCGGCCAGCCAGACCGCCCCCATACCCCCTTCACCGAGCAGCTCATCGAGCCGCACGTTGTCGGTGACCATGTTCCCCTTCTCGACCGGCATCCGTCGCGCCTCATCATAGCCTGCGCCGCAAGCTGCCGCGAGGCGGGTGGATCCTGGAGGCGCTGGCGCTGGCGATCAGGCTGGCCAGGAGGCGGCGCCGCAGCGCCGCTGTTGCGCTAAGCTGGCTGCCATGCGTTTGGTGGTGCTGCTCGCGCTGGTGAGCGTGGTGGGCTGCAGCCCCGCCGCGCCAGTGCAGCGCCCTCCGAGGGACCATGACCCGGCCACCACCCCCTCGGAACCGACTTGCCCTAAGGTTGGGGCTGCAGTGGAGCTGGTGGAATCAACCCCCGTTGAGACGACCTTGCCCGCCTCGAGGCTGCCTGACACTCAGCAGATGTGGGTAAGGATGATCGATGGGGCACGGCGGAGCCTGGACATCGAGCAGTTCTATTTTGCGAGCCGTCCAGCCGGAAGCCTCGAGCCGGTTATCCAGGCCTTGGAGCGAGCCGCAGAGCGAGGCGTATCCCTACGCCTGTTGGCTGATGCCGGCTTCGCGAACGAGTACCCCGCTACCTTGGCCCGTCTGGAACAGCGAGCGTCGGTCCGACGGATCGACATGAGAGACCACATGGGGGGCGTGCAACACGCCAAGTACTTCATCGTCGACGGCTGCGATCTGTACCTCGGCAGCGCCAACTTCGACTGGCGCTCGCTGCAGCACATCCACGAGCTGGGCTTGCGCATCCGCAGCCCCCAGCTGGTCGCAGCCTTCGCCGAAGTCTTCGCCTTCGACTGGCAGCTTGCCGGCGGGCAACCGCCGTTGCCTGGACAGTCGCAACGCTGGGACGGCGTTCCGATCACCCTGGACGGTGAGCTCCAGGTGCTACCGGCGTTCAGCCCCACCGGCTGGCTGCCCGACGAGCGCTCTTGGGATCTCCCACAGCTGGTCGCCACCATCGACGGCGCCAAGCTCAGCGTGCGAGTGCAGCTGTTGACCTACTCGTCCCACTTCCGCGACGGCACGCCCTTCCCCGCTCTGGACCAGGCGTTGCGCCGAGCCGCCGGGCGCGGGGTCGCCGTAGAGTTGATGGTCTCGAATTGGCAGCAGCGGCCGGGACGGATCGAGGATCTGCAGGCGCTGGTCGCGACCTCGGCGGTGGCGGCGAAGCTGGTGACCATCCCCGAGCACCCAAGCGGATTCATCCCCTTCGCCCGGGTGATCCACGCCAAAGCCATGATCGTCGACAGCCGCCAGAGTTGGATCGGCACCAGCAACTGGAGCGGAGATTACTTCCACAAGAGCCGCAACGTTGGCGTCCTCGTCACCGGCGAGCGACTAGCCCGTCCCCTGGAGGCCACCTTCCACAAGCTGTGGCAGAGCCCCTACGCGACCGCCGTCGATCCGGAAGCTGACTACCCAGAGCCTCGCATCGGGCCCTGAGCAGTCTCGAGCGGCGCGGCATGATCCGCTCAAGCGGGCAGCTCGAGCATTTGGGCCGCCGTCATGACCCGCAGCAGCGGGTAGAGCGGGTTGCGGCGGTAAAGGGCCAGGGTCTGCTGGTGGATCTCCGGGCTGTAGGCCGCCGTGGCGTCTTCGACGAGGATGACACGAAAGTCGTGGCAGAGGGCGTCCAGGGCGGTGGTGATGACGCAGAAATGAGTGGCAATGCCACAAACCACCACCGTATCGACCTGCTTGGCGCGCAGCGTCTGGTCCAGATCGGTCTTGAAAAAGGCGCTGAAGCGCCGTTTGGGCAGCAGCTCGTCGGCCGGCTCGCGGGTGAGCTCGGCCACCGGCTGAGCCCCTGGTGTGCCGCGCAAGCTGTGAGGCGTCATCTTGCCGCCGAAGATGAAGTCGTCAGGCAGAAAGCTGTCACAAGCGAAGATCACCGGCCAGCGCCGTACGCGAGCCTCGGTGGTGATCTGATTGATGGTCGGGATGATCGCTCGACCATGGGGAGCAATGGGATAGGCATGCTCGTCGCCCAACGGATCTTCGAGCATGTCGACCACGATGACGGCACCCTTCATGTCCGCAGCGATAGCACCGGGGCGGGCGTGGTGCTTCAGCCGCGGGACAGCTGCTCCTGGCTGAAGGGCAGACCCATCATGTGCCCCCTACAAGGCTGAAGGATTGGGCTGTGCAGCACTTGAAGCGCCCGCTATCCTCGGGCGCTTCTGAAGATCCCCCGCCCAGCTGACCGCGCTCATACTGAGCTCGGCGGCCTGACACCAACCCTCTCCAAGGGGCGGGCAGCCATCCAATCACCCTCATGCTTTTCGTCGACAGTACCGACCCCAAAGAGATCGAAGACATTTTCGCCTGGGGCGTCGCCTCGGGCGTAACGACCAATCCGCTCATTTTCGCCCGCGAGTCTGGGGGGGCAGACTTGGAGGGGCGCATCAAGGAGGTGCTCGCCGTATCTCATGGCCACGTGTCCGTCGAGCTGGTGACTGAGGACGAGACGGCGATGCTCGAAGAAGCAGCCGGCTACGCGGCCTGGGATGAGGAGCGGATCTGCATCAAGGTCCCCTTTGGCGAGGTCGGGCTGCGAGTGGCCCACCAGCTGAGCCAACGAGGGGTGGCCACCAACGTCACCTGCATGATGAGCTTCAACCAGGCCTATTTGGCGGCCCTAGCAGGGGCCACCTACGTCTCTATCTTCAGCGGACGGGTGCGAGACACAGGCTACGACGTGCGGCCGACCATCCAACAGACCCGCGAGCAGATTGACCGGGAGGGGCTGGACAGCGAGATCATCATCGGCTCGGTGCGTCACATGATGGACGTGAACGACTCGCTCGCCGCAGGGGCCCACATCGTGACGGTACCGCCGCCCCTGCTTCGCAAGATGCTCCACCATCCCAAGACCGACGAGGTCATCGCCCAATTCGCCGCCGCCTGGAAAAACCGCGGCGCGTGATTCCAAAGCCGCCATGTCCGGGGTCGAGCAGCACAAATACCGCGTCGAGGAGGTGAACCGGGCACTGGTGCGCGCCATCGGCCGGCCGCGCAAGGTGCTGGACGTGGGCTGTGGGATTGGCCTCAATGGTGCTGTCGCCAAGCGCAAAGGGGCGCAGGTCACGGGCATCGAGATCGCGCCTTGGGCGGCGGCCCAAGCCCGCGAGGTGCTGGACGAGGTGCTCGAGATCGACATCACCGATGCCGATGCCGTGGCCCGCGGCCTGGAGGGGCGCAGCTTCGACTTGCTGATGTTCCCTGACGTGCTGGAGCATCTGGTCGAGCCTCGGCAGACCCTGGAGCGACTGCTCGAGTACCTCGAGGACGGCGGCCACGTGCTCGTCTCGCTGCCCAACGTGGCGGCCTGGACCATGAGGCTGGGCCTACTGCGGGGCCGCTGGAACTACGGCGCGAGCGGGATCCTCGATGACAGCCACCTGCGCTTTTTCACGCTGCGCGGCGGGCGGGAGCTCTGTGAGAGCGTCGGCCTCGAGGTGCTGCGCTGTGACCAGAACCCCATGCTGGTCCGCGCCGCCCGCGACTCAATCTCCCGGCTCCTCGTCGACGGCCGCGGCGACCCAGATCCCACGGCGCTGAGCCGCTCGCTGCCCTACAAGCTGTACCAGGGACTGGTGCGGCCGGTGGAAGACCTGATCGCCAACCGCAACCCCGAGCTGCTGGCATTCCAACATCTGATCGTGGCCCGCAAGCCACCGGCGAAACGGAAGCTCAGCCTGACGGTGGGCATGCTCACCATGGATGAAGAAGAGAGCGCGGCACGGATGATCGGCGAGATCCGCAAGGTCGCGCCGGACGCCCAGATTCTGTGTGTCGACAGCTCGACGAGAGATCGCACCCCGCAGATCGCCCGTGAGCTCGGCGCCCGAGTGCTTCGGCAGGTGCCGCCCCGGGGCCACGGCCCGGCGATGGAGCTGCTGATGGTCTCAGCCGCCGCCCAGAGCGAGTTGCTCATCTACCTGGACTGCGATTTCACCTACCCGCCATCCTACATCCCGGTGCTTCGCAAGCTGGTCGAGGAGGAGGGCGCCGACGTGGTCAATAGCGCTCGGACCCGCACCAAGCCAGCGGCGATGCCCTGGCCCAACTTTCTGGCCAACCGCAGCTTTGCTGCCATGGCCCATGCCATGCACGGCATTCCCACCGTTGATGTGCACAGCGGCATGCGGGCCTACCGAAGCTCGGTCATCCGGGCCTTCGAGTTCGACGGTGAGGGCGACGCCATTCCCATCGACACGCTGCTCTACCCAGCCAAATGCGGCTATCGAGTGATCGAGATGGCCATCAGCTATGACGAGCGGGTCGGAGTGTCGAAGCTGCGCAAGGTGGCCGGCTCGGTGTGGACCATGATTCGCCTGGTCCGCGCCCTGCCGGTAGGCAAACGTCGCGGCGAGCGCTTCGAGTTCCGCTGAGCGGCTCGGGCGGATTGAACCGCAGACACCGGTCAAGGTTGGGCCGGGCCGGCGGAAGCCTCGTTGGTGATCAACGAACGGACACGACGGGCATGGGTGCTGCTCGGATCTGCCGCCAAGAAGCGGGCCGCAGCTGCTCGAGCTTCTCCGCGCCGTCCGGCTTGCATGAGCGCTTCGATGCGCAGGGTGCGGGCCTCGGGACCCAGCATCTTGCGCTCGAAGGTGGTCTCGTAGTGATCGATGGCAACCAGAGCCCCTGCCGGATCACCGGCCGCCATGGCCGTGCGCGCCCGATCCAGGGCGGCGACCTCGTCAGCCAGGCGGCGCTTGCGTACCGCATCGGCGCCGCCCACGTTGGCAGCCTGATCGGCAGTCCGATCAGCGACTGAGTCAGTCTGCTCACCCTGGTCGTCCGCACCTGGGCCGTGCCCCTTCGGGTCGTCATCGGCGGCCAAGTCGGACGCCTCGTGATCCTCGGTGCCGACGGCCGACACGTCTCCTTCCCCCGCGCGCCCCCGCTGAGTCCCAGCTCCACCAGGCGCCTGAACCACTGCAACCTCGGTCGTCGCCGGCGCGGTGACCGGCGGCCCGCTCAAATGGTCAATGGCGCTCAAGGTGCCCAAACCGCCGACCGCCGCGACCCCTGCCCAGGTCACCAGGACCGGGACAGACGCCTTCGCCAAGACCGGAGCCACGGCAACGCCTGCGGTGGCCACCTTGGCGCCACCAGCCGCCGCTGCCCCGGTGGTCACGGCTTGTGCCGTGCCCGCCGCCGTCGCTGCAGCCGTGCCCGTCGCCACGGTGCCGCCCAGTCCGATGGCGAGCAAGGTCTTCTCAACCGCCTGAGCCGAGGGCCGCTCTTCTCGCCCCGCGGTCAGCAGCTGCACTTCGAAATCATCGCCTGCGCCATCGAGCAGTCGCTTGGGGTCGCTCATCGGTCGCCTCCGGGGATCTCACCCTTTGCGCGCTTGCGCTTGATGATTGCGTGAAACTCTGCTCGGGCTTTTCTCAGCCTCGATGCCGCCGTACCCCTGGGCACGCCAAGGACGGCGCCGATCTCTTGGGTGCTCATCTCTTCGAGCTCGTACAAAACGAAAACCGACCTCAGATCCGCCCGCATCGCCCCGAGCACCTCGTCGAGCAGCGCCCGGCCTTGTCGGCAGTCGATCAGAACGTCCGGTTGGGGCGTGCTGGCAGCGCGCTCGCGAGGCTCCACCAAGGCGACCTCTCGGCGGCGCTGCTTGCGCCGTCGAACATCCGAGGCAACCCGCACGGCGGTACCGCACAAGAACGCTCGCTCCTTGCCAGGGTGGATGTTGTCCAAGGCTCGTGCCACCACCATGAAGACCTGCTGAGATCCGTCGTCCGCGTCAGCCTGGTCCAGCCCCAACCGCCGCAAAAAGCGCCAGACGAAGCCGAGCTCGGCATCGAAGATATGCCGGAGTCGCTCATGAGGCCCCGCCGGGGCGACCGATTTCACCGGCACGACGCTGGGGGCATCCGAGATGGGTGCAGGTAGGTTAGCCAAGGCAAGGGCTCCGGCCATACTTACTAATGGTGGCCAAGGCAGTGAGTGATCACGGAAAACGCACACCCACGTTGGCACCGATGGTTCCAAACACCGGATCATAGGTGACGACGGTGCTGTCCGGCTCGAAGTAAAAGCGGGGCTGCACCAGCGGGACCCCCAGCTCGCCTTGGATTTCGAGCAGTGCCCAGCGGGCCGGTGACCACTGCAGCCTGACGGGAGCCAAGACGGCAACCCAAGCGGTGGTCGTCTCAACGCCCTGCTCCACCTTGCCGCGCGCCAAGAGCGCGCCGGCCTCGAGGGCGAGACAGGGCCGCAACCCCAGGGTCGGATGGATCTGAAACCACAGCGGACAGCCAGACAAAGCGCCTGCGTAGCGCTTGAAATCACTAGCCCCGCGGGCGTGGTTGACCTCCTGGCTTGGGGTCACCACCACCGCGACGCGCAGCGCCGGCGACCAAAGCGCAGGACCGCTGCGCTCGAGATCCAGAAATATGGGGATCTGAAGGCCCATCGAATCGAGGCCGCTGGCGGCGCTGGCCCCGAGACCGATGGTCCAGCGCCAGCGGCTCGGATTGACCTGCCGGGAACGATGAGCGCCAAGGCGGTATGGCGGCATATCGGTGGCCGGCAAATCGGCGGCGGAGCGGCTGTGCCTAGCCGGTGACCGTGGTGCCGCCGGTGGTGGACCCGAGGTGAAGGGCGGCTCGGCTGCAGCGGGAGCGGGGCCACTGGCGGTGGGACGCGGACTAGCAAACGCTGCCGTCCCCTCCCCCGGACCAGACCTCGCCGGCGGGATGGGCGCAGACAGCTCGACCTGCGGATCGATCGCCACTGCCGTAATCAGAGCCAGCGCAGCCACCACCTCCTGACAGCTGTCACCTTGCACGACCCGCTTCGCCGAGCCCTCGGCTGAGACGATGGTCAGAGCTCCGCTGGGCGCTTCTGGTGATCCGCCGATCACGACGGCGAACCGACGGGCGCTCGGGTGGTCGAGCACCCAGGATGCGCGGAGCGTGCGCGCGTCGACCTGCCGCACAAATTCGGCGCGAGACGGGCAACCCGGCAAGGCCTCGTAGCGGAGCAGCACCGGCTCCTGGTCAGCATGGGTTGCCGGGGCCAGAAGCAGCGCCGTGAAGCACAGCATCAGTGCCGCCACTCGAGCTCGGTGCATGGGTCCGCCGCAGGGTACCGTAAACCAGTGGTTCGGGCGCCGCTGATCTCGGCCCGTCGCTTTTCTTGATCACCTGCCCGACTGGCGGCCATTCATCGAGTGACGGTCGTCCAAGCTCGGTTCTCCAGCGACGGAGGCTCGAGCGCGACCGGAGCAAGACATATCTGCAACCGTGCGCCTTTGCGCAGGCCCACGGTACGGGAGGTTACCATGCGCCTGATGAAGCTCCGTTCCGGTTCTATCAAAGCTCTCACCACGCTCACCGCCTTGGTGTTCCTCGTCGGAGCCAAAGGCGATGGCTGCAGCAACGTCGAAGTGCCCGACGAGCCGGGCGAGCCGGAGGAGACGCAACCAGGCGGTTGCGAGCCGGGCTTCCACCTCGAGGAGATCTGCGAAGCGCCCTTCGAACATGGCACCATCATCGAGGTCGGCGAGAACTGTGAGCTCGACTGCCACCAGGAGTGCGTCCCGGACAATCCCTGCCCCGAAGGAACCTACGGAGAGTGGATCTGCCCGCAGGAACAACCGCCTCCGCCGCCTTGTGGATGCGAGTGTCCCGAGTGTCCCGAGCCGCCTCCGCCACCCGAGGAGCCCTGTTTCCTAGAGTGTGTTCCAATGGGCGAATGCGGGCCTGGGTTCCACCCCGAGCCCTTCTGCCACGAGCCGCCGCCACCGCCGGAAGGCGAAGGACCGCCGCCGCCGCCGGAAGGCGAAGAGACGCCGCCAGGGCTCTGCGAGCCGATTTGCGTCCCCGACAATCCGTGCCCCGAGGGGTTCCACCCCGACTGGTTCTGTGATCCCAACTCGCCGGAGCCGGAATTCTGCGCCCCGGTTTGCCTGCCCAACCTTCCCTGCGAGCCGGGCTTCCACCCCGAGCCAGGTTGTGATCCAGAGGGCCCCGAGCCCTGTGAGCCCATCTGCGTGCCCAGCGACCCCTGTGAGCCAGGCTTCCACCCCGAGCCGGGCTGCGAGCCCGAGTCACCCGAGCCTTGTGAGCCCATCTGCGTGCCCAACTTCCCGTGCGAGCCTGGCTTCCATCCGATGCCCGGTTGTGAGCCCGAGTCCCCGGAGCCCTGCGAGCCCATCTGTGTGCCCAACGTCTGCCCGCCAGGCACCCACGAGGTCGTCAACTGCGGCCCCGAGGGCCCCGGTGAGTCGCCTTGCTTCCTGGTCTGCGAGCCAGGCATGCAGTGCCCGCCTGGACTCCATCCCGAGGAGATCTGCACTGGCGAGGAAGGCGCGCCGCCCCACTGCGAGATGATCTGCATCCCCGAAATGCCGCCTGAGCCGCAATAGGCTGGAGCAACAATCCCCAAGGGACGACGAACCGAATCAATACCAACGGGTGGGCACCGACCAGGCGCCCATCCGTTGCCCTGTTCCATTCCCTGTGCCCGATCCCGAGCAGCAGAGCACAAGCAGCAGAGCACAAGGAGCTCTTTACGATTCCGAGGCTCGATGAGATGGTGACCTCATGAAGCGAACGCTGTTCGCAGTAGGCGCATGGGGGCTCTGCGCAGCGCTCGCCGCGGGCGCTTGTCAGCTCGATGTGTCGCTCGGAGGCGCGCTGCAAGGAGCGGGCGGTGGGGGCGGCGCAGGAGGCGAAGGCGGCACTAGCAACCCCTGCACCGATCAGCCCTGCGGGGCGCCTTGCGGACCATAGCCCCAGCCAACTCCAGGAGAGCTGGCCTGCGACGGCATGGGCCAGTGCGTGCCCTTTCCCGAGTGCCCATCGCCCTGCCTCGACAAGCCCTGCGGGTGGCCCTGTACCCTCGGTCCTAACTCGCCACCTGAATTGGCCTGCGACGGGATGGGTGAATGTGTGCCCGAGCCCTTCTGCTACCAGCCCTGTCTCGACAAGCCTTGCGGGGCCGGCTGCGTCCCCTGCCCGCCAGGGGAGCCAGAATGCCCGCCGCCGCCGATCTTGATGTTCTGCAATGACGATGGCGAGTGCTTGGACGAGCCGCCCATCTGTCCCCTCGAGATCCCTTGCGGCCCCACCGTTTGTGGCCCCGAGCAGTACTGCTGCAACGAGAGCTGTGGCATCTGCGCGCCCCTCGGGAGCTTCTGCACCACCCAGCCCTGCGCACCAGAACAGCAGCCTTGCGGCATGGTGGTCTGTGGGCCCGGACAGTTCTGCTGCAACCCCCAATGCGGAACCTGCGCGCCCTTGGACGAGCCCTGCCCTGACGTCCCTTGCGACCCCTGGTCGGTCTGCGGCCAGAACATCTGTGAGCCTTTCTCGTTCTGCTGCAATCCAAGCTGCGGCATCTGCTCCTTCGAGCCAGGCGGCTGCTCACCCCAGATCTGCACCCCAGAGCCCCTCAACTGCGGTCCAACCCATTGCCTCGACGGCCAGGAGTGTTGCAACCCGAGCTGCGGCATCTGCGTCCCCCCGGGGCAACAGTGCTCGCCCGATCCCTGCCCTTGAGCCAGGCTACGGCGGGTCCGGAGGGGACAAGGTGATGTCCGCCGGAGCCACCCCAATGGCCACCGCTGGATAGGCGAGCGACTCGGTGCTGCCTGCTTTTTCGGTGACGAAGAGCAGCGAGAAGCCAGGGTAGACCATGACCCATGGCTCGGTTGGCTCGAGGGAACCGGTGGTACCGAACACCGGCGAGGCTGCCCGGGACAAGGGGCCCACAAAGCCATAGCGACCCGCCAGGGCGATGGTCCGCTTGCCCGTCTCACCCACCGCCGCGTAGTAGACCCATTGGATGGTGCGCCCCTGGCTCGACTCACCCATCACGGCGCAGGGGGCGGCCACGCTGAGGGCGTCGAGGTGGGGGCGTGACCGATCAGCACTGGCCCCCGTGGCAGCCAGCACCGGGCCGTCGCCGAGCCGCTCCCAGGACCGTCCGTCGGCGGAGACCGCCTCGCCGATGGCGCTGACGTCCTGGGCCGTCGCGGCCTGGTAGAACAACTGGAAGGTTCCATCCGGCAACTGCACCACCGCCGGGCTGGTAGGTACCGACCCCTGGTCCCAACCGCTGGCTGGGGGCCCGAAGACCAGCCCGTCGCCGTCGCGCTGGAACGCCAGGCCGTCGCTGCTCGTGGCCAGACCGATACCGCCAGCGCCAGCATAGTAGAGCCAGATCTCGTCTCCCACTCGCAACGCCGCAGGCGCGCCGACCGTGTCGCCCTCCCAACCAGCGAGTGGCGCGAGCACCAAGTCGGACTGGCGCTCGAAGGAGCGACCATCAACAGCCGTGTGGCGCACGATCTCGTTGGGCGGCACCGTTGGGTCCGGCTCCTGTTCCGGATCGAAATCGGTGCGCGCCACATAGGCAAAGACCTCGAGAGAGTCCGGCTCGCCATCGACGTCGACCACCGTCATATCCCGGGAGAACTCGTCGTCGTCCCGCAACCCGTAAGGCGCCACCCGGGAGTTTCCGATCTCGGCCGTCGTGATCTCTCGAAAGGGCCCGGCCGCCGCATTGGGCATGTTCACGTCACCGCCGCCGGTGTCGGCCAGCGTGGCGCAGGCCGGCAACGAGAGCACGATCCAGTGAAGCTTGCCCATCAGAACACCACCTTCAGGCTCCCGCCGCCGCCAAAGACACTGCCCGATGCGCTGTAGTCACCCATGAAGTCGGCCGGATTGTCCTTGAGCACGGTGCGTGCGGGCAGCAACGTGAAGGCGCCGTGAAAATCCAAGTGGATGGCTCCTGGCAGCTCTTCGATGAGTCGGTTGAGGGTGATTCCCGCGCCTACCGTGAGGGTATGCCGATCGCTGTCGATGAGGTTCGAGATCCCCACCTGGTCCGGGACCGGGCTGGGCTCGTAGGCGTAGCCGAGTCGCACCGGCAGCTGGACGAGTGCCCGGTCGGCGCCATGGACCTTCCGCGGACTGCCGAAAGATCCGGCCACGTATTCGACCCCCACCCGGGGCACGAAACGGTCCTTGAAAGCCGGTGGCACAATCTGGGTCGGCGCTGGCTGATCGGGCAGCTCGACCGGGATACCCTCGGGCGGCTCGACCTCCAGCAATGCCTTCAACTCGGCGGTAGGGCTCAGGTAGCCGCTCCAGTTCATCCAGGTGACATCGAGGTTGAGATGCAGATCCTCGATCCGTTGGAAGCTGACCCCCACCACCAGCTGATGGGGCGTGAAGGCCGCCACGGTGTGGGCCTCCAATTGATAGAGCAACGGCACGTCGATACCCGCGAACTCGACGACTCCTCGCAGATCTGCATCGAGCTGCAGGTCGAGACTGCTCTCGCCGCGGTAGGTCACCCCCAAGGCGCCCCAGTCCTCGAGCAGCAACCTGAGACCAGCCTGCGGAAAGCGCACGGCGGTGAGATCGGCGTCCACTTCGTGCTCCAGCTCCGAGTCGAAGGGGCTGAGAATGTCGGCCCGACCTCGGATGGCGAAGCTGCCGCGAGTCGCCGACAAATAGGCGATCCCGCCACCCACCTCGAGCCAGCTGAAAGGTCGCAGCGCCAGGCTCACTTGCAGGTAGAGCAGCTGGGAGCGAGCATCGTAGAGCTCCCACCGCGGCACGCCCTGGCGGCGCGCCTTGATGAACGAGAGGCCGTCGTCAGGCAGGTGCACGCCGACGCTGAAGGCGAAGGGCAAGCCAAAGAGCTCGCCCGGCGCCACCAGGCCGGCGTGGAGACCGTGCACGTCAGCGACCTCATTGTCGAGTCCGTCCACCTGTAGACGCTGGACGTGGTGCATGTAGCCAAAGGCAAGCTCGACGCCCGGCGCCTCGGCCAACCCCGCCGGGTTGTAGTAGCCCGCTGAAAAATCTTGGGCGTCAGCAGCGACCGCCCCTGCCATGGCGGCAGACCGGGACCCGAAGCCGTAGTGGTCCGGGACGCTGGCCCGGGCAGGCAAGGCACCGCTCACCAGCGCCAGCACCACGCCGCCCAAGCTGATCTTGGCCCAGCCCCGCCCCATCAGAACCTCACCGTCGCAGCCGTGCCGCCTGCCAGGATGAAGCCGCTCGTCCGAACCTCACCGTCCCCGGCGGCGCCGAGCGCGGCCTGTTTGTCATGGCTGCGGGGGTGCAGCCAGTGCAGCTGGGCGAAGCCATCGAAGCCGATGGTGGGCAGCGGATCGGCCAACTCTAGGCCAAAGCCGAGACTGATCACGCTGCGGTGATTGTCGAAATAATTGGATCGTCCTTGCTGCTCTGGCGCTGGCGTCGGCTCGAAAGCGAAGCCGCCCCGAAGCTGGACCGTGGCTCCCTCTGCCAGAGGCATGGCCCGATCGACTCCGACCCGAGGGGCCACCACCGGGCTGTAGTCGGGATCCGGCGGCACCGGGGCGCTGCAAGGCGTCTCGGGATCGTCAGCATCCTGACACCGCACCGTCGCTTCCACCGGGCCCGGATAGGCCGACCAGTGTTTGTAGGTGGCCCCGATGGCCACTTTCCACGGGCCATCGATGCGAGCCACCTCCAAGGCGATCTGCCAGGGATCGTATTGGGCGATGCCCGAGATGTTCATCGGTGGGATGTTGATCTGACCGAGGTCCTCGGCGACGATCACTACGTTGAACCGCGCGACCAGCTCACCCCGGACCGCGAGCCCCACTCGATAGGCCTCGCCGATGTCGTAGCTCGCCCCAAAGATGGGCGCGTAGGATGCGACCAGCGTGTCTTCCACCACCGTGCCGATACGGCCCGAGGCATCGGTAGCCACCACGACCGAACCGGTGAGCGCCGCCAGGGCCGCAAAACCTCCTCCAATCCGGATGCCGTAGCCCAGATCCATTCCAACCGCCGCCTGCACCGCGACCGACTGCACCCGATCGGCCAGCAGGAACTGGGGCTTTTCGGGGTAGAGAATGCGACCGCGGACGACCACGTCGAAGGGCGTCACGAAGCCCAGCCCAATGGTGACCCGGTCGGCCAGCACCCCACCGAAGGGCAACGGCAAGATGCCACCGATGGTGTTGGCGCGCAGCGATGAATAGGGCGGTAAGGGGCCGAGGCCCGCTCCCTCAGCGCTCAGCCCGAAGGACGCCCCGACGAGACCGACCTGCAAGGCCAAGTCGTGGGACGAGGACAACAGCGCCGGATTGGCATAGACGGCATCCACGCCCTCACCGGCCGCGGCGCCCGTGTTCCCCATGGCGATGGATCGATAGCCGAAGCCGATGACCTCTTGGGGCGAGGCCTCGACCTGAGAGCTCAACAGGGTCGCGCTCAGCGCGACCCAGACGGAAGTAAAACGTCCCCGACCCATCCCCAGATGGTCATAGCCCGGTCACCGGTGACCGCCTAGCGTCAAGCGCTAACCGGGATTCGTGCCGACGCTGGCCGAGTCGAGGCTCCACTCGAAAGCGTCGAGCAGCGTCAGGGAATCCAAAATGCCATCGGAGACATCGAAGACCATCAGCTCGATCACCATCGT